>CAZOXC010000856.1:0-1988 GCA_964583205.1 uncultured Pirellulaceae bacterium
TAGTTCTGCACTACCAATCAATCGTAATTCGGTAGCACCGATTCTTGAATCGGTGGTACCTACGCCGTTTGTAACAGCTAAATGGCACAAAGTGTGCGAACAATTCATTATCGAGGATTTGTCGAGCGTTAGACATTGCGGAATTTTAACAAATGCCTCTTGCCGCTGCGCGGCACCGATTCAACAATCGGTGGTACTTGTCGATAGTGGCAACCATCAATCAGACGCTGGGCATGCCCTGGATTCGGCGCCATGCACTGATCTGGCCCAAGTGACCGTTCTCGTGAAGCAACATCAAGTAAGGCAGCGCATTGCCAACTTTCGGGAAAACCGGTTTCCAACGTTCCAGAACGATCTCGTTCTCCAGAACACTCGGGTCGGCCTGGCGAAGTTTTTCTGCGACTCGCTGATGGCCGGTGACGAAACTGGAAATCAATTCAGCTTTGGGCGCGTAAATTGTCGCATCAGCTTCCGGTTTGGACTCCATGCCGAATTGATGACCCTTGGGATCTTCAAACGATTCTCCATCGAGCATTTTTTCAACGATCGGAAGGTACACATTGAGATGGCTCAACACCCAGGCCGGATGGTTGGCCGGTGCTTTACCCTCGGGAGCCGGTTGAGCCGTCATCTGCTCATCGGAGAGATCGGATACAAGCTGTTCCGCGTAATCCGAATTTTTGCCCCATGAAAACAATAGACCATCGATCAGCGAGTTCATTTTACGTTCCTGTTGTTTGAAGAATTGTTCTGTTCAATACGCACATTGAATCTGAGCTTTGGCTGGCCTGCTTTAGATCCAATGTTGATACGATGCTGCCAGGTTCAAATACTCATCGAGCGCCTGGGTCAGTCGCTGGGGAGTGGAAATCAAAGGCGGCGCCAACACATTCATATTGTGTTTGCTGTAAAAATGTAACCCTTCCTGAATCCCCTGCTCCCAGGTCGGCGAGTCCGAATCAAACTCGATGGCCGCCAACAGCCCTTTGATTCGAACTTCTTTTACATTGGGCCGGCTCTGTTTGAGCTTGACCAACTGTTGTTGAAAAATTGTCTCCAGCTCACGCACATTGTCAAGAAACGCGCTGCTGTCAAACAAATCCAGCACTCCATCAAGTGCCGCCAATCCCAACGGATGGCCGTAATTGGTCAAGCCGCAACTCAGCACCTTGTCCTGGTAATGATCGGCGATCGATGGCGAGGTCCACATCGCCCCAAAAGGAATGTAGCCGCCGGTAATCGCCTTTGACATGCAGATCATGTCAGGCTGCAACTGTTCGTAATGCTGAAAAGCAAATGGCTTGCCGGTGCGACCGAACCCACACAGCACCTCGTCCAGAATCAAAAACATATCGTACTGTCGGCACATTTCCTGAATGCCCTTGTACCATCCCTCATCTGGAATGATCACTCCGTTGGCGCCGGTAATCGTTTCCAAAATCACACCCGCGACTCGATCAGCGCCCAACCGTTCAACGGCACGGCGAGTCTTTTTGAGGTCGCGATCTTCGTGCGGCTCGGGAATACGTACAGTCGCCTGGTCACAAGTGTAATGCGGCAAGTTTCGCCAGTCACCGGTCACCGAGAGTGCACCCAGCGAAGCACCGTGATAACTTTTCTGCCGGGCAAGAATCTTTTTGGTACCTTTTATCTGCCGAGTAATCTTGAGCGCGTTTTCAACTGCCTCGGCGCCACTCACAGTATAAAACAACCGACCATCCTGCTTGCCCAACAAACTCAACAATCGATTCGATACCGATTCTTTCAGTTCGAATTCCGCTTTGGGTGAAGCGATTGGCATCGAGTCCAGTTGCCGATGAATCTTGTCTTTGATTCCCGAATGGTCGTGTCCAAAATTTGTCTGAAAACTGGTCGACAGAAAATCATAGATTCGACGGCCATCGGACAAAATAAACTCGTCACACTCGGCCGATTCAACCGGCAACGTGCCAGCTTCTGCCTGGCGGTTCCAGGTTAAATAATAAGGT
>CAZOXC010000857.1:0-1985 GCA_964583205.1 uncultured Pirellulaceae bacterium
ATGATGGGCCATACGACTTTGGAAATGATTTCACTGTTGGCCGGTGGAACCAATGCATTTGTTGACTTCTGCGTCGATGAAATGCAAGCCAACGTGGAACAATGCGAGTCGTTTGTCGAACAGAGCTTGTCGATGATCACCAGCCTGAACCCGTATATCGGCTACGAAAAAGCATCCAAACTTGCCAAAGAAGCGTTTGCGACCGGCAAAACCATTCGCGAGCTTTGCACTGAACAGAACATACTTCCGGAAGAAACGCTTGCCGAAGCGCTCGACCCGATGAGCATGACTGAACCACAGGAATAGACCAAACCGTCCACGGAGGGATAAATGAATAAGGCAATGTTCAACGGCCTGATGGCCTGTTTGTTCGTTTTAGTTTCCACTGCAGCGATTTCAGCCCAAACCGATGAGGCTAAACTCATCGCTGAAGTTTACGAGAAAACCAAGACGGCAAAAACTGCTGCAGACTACAACGCGATCATTCAATCTTGCGATAAAGGCTTGAGCTTGCAAACGCTCTCGCAGAATAACAAGATCTATTTGAATTCTCTCAAGGCCTGGGCATTGGATCTACGTGGTCTCCAGCGTGTTGAAGTGATCGAACTGCTGCAGGCCGCCAAGAATCCCGATCAAGCCAAACGCGCCTTCGACCAATCCATGGAAGATCTGCGACTGGCGGCAGAACTTGATCCCAAACGCTGGCAGATCTCTTTCCATCGCGGCGTCCTGCAGGCTTCGATGGGCGAATACGAAAAAGCAATCGATGATTTTTCATCTGCCATCGCCGTGCAACCCAAAGAAACCAGTCCTCGATTTAATCGAGCTGAGTGTCTGTATCAATCTGGCGAGTACGAAAAAGCGCTCGTCGACTATCAAAAAGTGCTCGAAGTGAGCCCCGGCGACGTACAAGCCATCACGGGGCAAGCCCATTGTTTGACAGCATTGGGCCGCACAGAGGAATCGATCAAAGAATACAATGTTGTGATCAAGTTTCAGCAAGGCAAAGCCTGGCCGCTGGCCAATCGAGGCGACGCGTATGCCAAGTCGCAACAATGGAGTCTGGCTTACAAGGATTACAATGCAGCGCTGAAGATCGAGCAAACCGCAGACATTTACCGCCGCCTGGCCTGGCTGCTGTCGACTTGCCCGGATGAAGAATATTTTCGACCGCAGACCGCAGTCGAACTGGCTCGCAAGGCAATCGATCTGGAAGGCGAAGATGCACCTCGGCTGGATGCACTGGCCGCTTCGCTGGCCTCGTCCGGTTACTTCGAAGAAGCCGTACCGCTGCAGGAGAAAGCCGTGAAGCTGGCAAGTTTCAACAAATCTCAAATGGAAACGCGGCTAACAATGTATCGAGAAAAGAAAGCGTTCTTACAAGAAAAGTAAGCGTTTAGCTTGCCATCGATATGGCCTCGCTCAATCACGAGCCAGGCCATAGTTACTTCTGATCCAGCAGCGCTTTGACTTGGGCCGGCAATTCGAACAACCCATCATCCAATCGTGGATTGGCGATTCGCTCACTGAATTCGATCGTATAAAACAACTGCCCGTCGGCCGCGAATTGTTGCTTGAAAGGCACCAACACTCCCTCGACTTCTCGCAAGCCAGTTTCCTTCACCTGAATTGTAATCGGTTCAGGGCTGGCTTTCTGAACGCTCTTGAATCGCCTGATCATGTAAGTCTCAGGGTCAAAATAACGCCTGACGCGAACACCCTCCACAGGGATAAAGTCGACAACGAAACAATTGACGCGTTCAACTTCTTCTCGACCAACCAGTTGGATTTCGCCTGTAAAAGATCCGTCGACCCAGGTTTTAGCGGGAACCAGCCAGCAATTGTTATTCCTGGCCGCAATCGATTCGCTGGCTTCCAACAATCGATAACCCTGACTGTTTTTTTCCCAAGCGACCGTGCCATCGCTGCTCTGGACGATTTCGATATCAGAATGCTTCATGGTCAGCAGGTACTTGCCGCCCTTT
>CAZOXC010000858.1:0-1983 GCA_964583205.1 uncultured Pirellulaceae bacterium
TGGCCCGCTTGCCAAACTCCAGAGCCTTGTTGACTTTGCCCGATTCGATGTACGTTCGGCATAACCCCAGCAAGCAGTTTGGTTGATACTCATCCAGCTCCAAACCGCGCTGAAAGGCAACTTTCGCGTCTTCGTATTGCTCCAAACCGAGATAAACATTGCCCAATTGAAATTGGAACCCTGGATTGGAAGACTTTGTCAGCTTGGCCGATTCAAGCAACTCCAGGGCATTCTGAAAATCACCTTCGGCGGCCGCCACGGTGGCCCCTAGAAAGCTCAGTGTTTGCGGGTTTCCACGAATAATGCCCCGAAGACTTTGAATCACCTTCAACTCATCTTCTTCGAATAGTTTCGGTTTGTTCTCGCTAGTGACCATCGCCAAAGGTGGAGCCTTTTCGTCGGTGTTTTCGTCGTCCAGTTTCTTTAGTTTCCTCCACACGCCTTTTCGTTCGCGAGCCAGCTTTGCGATGTCTCCCAGCTTCTCTCGTGCGGCACCTGCGGCAACCAGCCAGCGTCCGTTGAGATCTTCGATCAGCGACTTCAAGTCTTCATTGCGAGCGGTGGCTCGCAAGCAGTTGGCTAACTGGATTCCAAAACGAAATTCCAGTGGATTTTCCAGATACAGTTTTTGCAACAGCGGAATCGCTTCGCCGTGCTTGTCTTCATCCATGTACGCGCGTGAAAGGTTGTAGTCCAATTCGCGCTGGGTATCGGCGATCGCCTTGCTGGCGTCCTGGTCAGGGCGATCGATGTAGCCCAATGCCACCAGTTGGTCCAGCGCTGCCTTGGATTCAGCGGCGTCAACGACCATGTCCTGAGGATGTCTTCCGTCGTTGCCCTGCACGTCTTCCCAGCTGGCGATCCACTCGAGTTCCGGTTTTTGCTCAAAGGCGTCCACTAACGGTTTTCCATCCATATCTTCGGCGATTGGCAACCCAAACAAGGGTAGCAATGTCGGAGTGATATCCAGAAGACTGGCGCCATGAATCAATTCATCCTGCTGGATCCCTGGCCCGTTTAATACAAAAATTCCGTAGTCGCGGTGCTCAACGGCAGGCCCTGCTGGCTCCGCAGGAAGACCAGCGGGTCGCAGGTGGTCTGGATGGAACCCATGGTCGGAAATTAACATCACCGTCGTGTCTTCATTGATCAGTTCGAGCAGTCGACCCAACATCATGTCGTGATAGACGTATCCCGTTGTCACGACATGTTGATACATCTGAAAATCATGGTCTTTGATATGCTTTTGCTGCGGCGGGTGATACTTCATGAACCCATGACAAAAATGGTCAATGGCATCGTAGTAGATCGCTGCAAAATCCCATTCCTGTGTTTCCAACAATTCAGTCGCCGTGGCATGAACCGTCGTGCATTCGGCCAACACTCTCATGACCATCGCGACTCGGCGATCGGTCGTCTGATCAATGTCGGCACCCTCGGGCAAAAACGGCAGGATGTCTTCACGTTTAAATTCCAGAGGATGAACCCGGCACTCGGAAAGCTCAGACGTCAACTCGTCGGGATGCACGCATTTGGGTAGCAGGTTCCAGGGATCGCTGGGCTTCCTGGGCGCCTTGTGAAAAAAGTCTGAAACCATCACACCATCGATTGGCTCGGCGGGATGGCTGGGCCACCAACCAACGACCAATGAACGAAGATCGTTTTGATTGAGAATGTTCCATATCGCTTTGCACTTCCGCGATACGTTAGTCATAGGTTGAACGCCCGTGCGATCAGCATTGGGTTCAGAAAAGCCGTAGATGCCGTGTTTGGCCGGGCGTTTGCCGGTGGCGATCGACGTCCATAGCATTGGAGACAAAACGGGGGACAGCGTTCGCAGATTCCCCATCGTGCCGCCTTCGACCAGCTTTTCCATGTGGGGCATCATGCCACGATCCATCAAATCCTGGATGATTTTCCAGTCTGCAGCGTCCCAGCCGATCAACAGAACTTTTTTTGAATTTGGCATGTTTTCCTTGGAAG
>CAZOXC010000859.1:0-1983 GCA_964583205.1 uncultured Pirellulaceae bacterium
TGGTCGTGATGCAATTGGAAAAAACATCGACATCACAGTCACCAGTATGCTGCAAACAAGCGCGGGCCGAATGGTGTTCGGCCGCCAGAATCCGGCCGGCAAATAAAGCAACTTGCTTGGAATTGCCGTCTACTGAATTGCCCTCTACCAGTCGTGCTGTTGCTTGACCCACTCGATCTGCGCTTTGTGATGCAGTCCATGCCACACATAGTTGGGCAGAGTCTCTTCCAATGTAACGATTCGCTCAAGTTCCGGGTGGAAAAAACCACGGGCGAACGACGTTGTATCCAGTTGTCTGCCAAGTTGCGCCCAGCGACTGTGCAAGCCGCTCAGCATCTGCAGAGAACTTTCGACCGGCAGTGATTTCGCATCCGACACTTCTGACCAGAGTGTTTCGTCGTAACTTTTGATTGTCGGCGAGTCTTCGGTTAGCGCCAGCTTCCAGCGCACGTAACAATTGGTATGACTATCGGCCAGATGATGCACGATTTGCCTGATCGTCCAGTTGCGGTATTTGGTATCCAGTTGCGAATTGTCGAGCCCCGCTACGACCTGGCCAAGTTCCTGTGGGAAACTGGCCAGTTGTTCAATCAGGGATTCACGCTGCGGTTGCTCAAGCGAACCGGGTGGTTGGTACTCGCCGGCAGGGAATTCTGGTGGGGTGTTCATTTTGTCTTTTCTCAATTCCGGGCAAACAATTCCAGAACGGGTTCGCCTTCACCGTCCTCGGTCACATAAAACGGTCTCTTTTCGATTTCCAGCGCGGTATCTGCTTGAATTCCCATCGCATGGAAGATCGTTGCGTGAAGATCCATCACTGAAACTGGATTGCTGGTGGCGAGCAATGGTCGTTCGTCGGCAGTCTCACCGTATTTGAAGCCTCGTTTGACTCCACCGCCGAACATCAACACGCTGCTGCCGCCGGTGAAGTGGCGATGTAGGCCATATTGTTTCAGCTCGCTCAAGTTGTTTGCCTTGGCACGCGACTGATCGCGGGCGGAACTTCCTGGCACGCCTTCGATCATCATGTCCCGACTGAATTCGCTGGCTACAATCACCAGCGTCCGATCAAGCAATCCTTTTTCATCAAGGTCTTTGATCAATTGCGCGATCGGCTGATCAATTTCCTGCTTCATTCGTTTGGCTGTCGTGTGTCCGTTCTCATGCGTGTCCCAGCTTTCGAACGGTACATATTCAGTGCTAACCTCGATAAATCTGGCGCCGGCTTCAGTCAGCCTTCGCGCCAACAAACAACCTCGACCGAACCGGCTGACATTGTACTTGTCAAAACTTTCTCGAGGCTCCAGGGTCAAGTCAAATGCTTTGCGGTTTTTGCTCACCAACAAACGAAAAGCGTTGTCCATCGCTCTCATCATGGATTGTTGATGATAATCGTCTGCCAATTCGGCTGTCGGGCTGTTTTCAACCAGTTTTTTATATTCGGTGAATCGCTTTTCGAACCGTTGAGCACTCATTCCTTCCGGTGGCTGAACCGAAGCAATCGCTTGATTCGGATAGGGTAACAGAAAGGGACCAAATTCGGTTCCCAGAAATCCAGCAGTATGAAAGGCTTTGAGTTCTTCTTTTTCACCAACGCCCTCCAGCCTCTGACCGATGTCAATGAAGGCCGGAATCGAGTCGTTGCGCGGTCCCAGTAAACGGGCAATCCAGGCACCGATGTGAGGTGCAGCGACGGTTTGTGGCGGAACATACCCGGTGTGCCAATGATATTGATGACGTGAATGAAGTATGTGTCCGAGGTCTGGTTGGACGTGGCTGCGGACAATGGTTCCTCGATCCATAACGCCGGCAATGTTTTCCAAGCCCTCGGAAAAGTTTACGTCATCCAGCGCTGTGTCAATCGACGGAAATGTACTGAGGATTTTGTTGACGTCCAAGCCATCCTCATAGGGAAGGTAAGCCTTCGGATCAAAAGTTTCCGGCGCTGCCATCCCGCCGGCCATCCAGAGGAGAATACAAGTA
>CAZOXC010000860.1:0-1977 GCA_964583205.1 uncultured Pirellulaceae bacterium
GGCATTTACATCGCCACGTAATTTCGACCTCAAATTCAAAAGAAGCTCTTTGTAGGGCTTCATTTCAGTTTTTTTCATCTTCATTGTTCTCTGCTCCAGGGGCAAAGAATTCGCCCCGAAAGTTGTGTTGTTTTGACTCGATAAAAAAAGGCGAGGACCGAGTCTACCGCCGAATTAGTGTGACATTCTAAGGATGGCGACTTGTCTGGTCAAATGAATCGTCTTAAGTTATTGTGTGGCAAGGACTTGCGACCTTGCTGCCCAGTTTGGGACAGCGTCAAAGTCGGTTTTTTCTCGGTTTGAGCTGGTCTGCTGAACGATTTCGGATTGAGGGGTGTTCTATGGCAAAATGCGAAGAAGGGTACTTGTGTTCGGTGTGCGGCGAAGACGTTGAATCGATTTGCGATAGCGATTTGTATCTGCGATACGTGATCGGGAAAATCGATCCAGAAATCCTCCATACCAGCGCCGAGCGTCATGTACGCTGTAATCCGACATTGGCCCAGTTTATTGTCGACGAAAAATTTGAGTCGATAAATGCCGAGGGCGATTTCGACAAACGTAATCTGGATGTCTGTTATGTCCGGGAGCAAGAAAATCTGGTAACCAGAGGATGGCAGCGACTTCAAGAATTAAACCAACCTGACTTGCCGATCATCGAATACCCTTTACCCGAAGTGAAGGTTCGGTTCCTGGATCAGAAGTCCAAATAATCAACACGTCTTAACTGTTGGAGTAATCGATGCGCAAGAAGTTTCTCAGTTTACCAACCGGTTTGTTGATCGTTTTAACGTTATGTTTTTCAATTGCTTACTCGCCAATTGATGCGAACGACTGGTTTGAAGTTCCTGTGCAGTTAAAAGCCAATGGTGTAGTCATCGATACCGGTGCCAGCTGGGGACATTGCGGTCCAACGATGTCCGATATCGACGGGGATGGATTGAATGACTTGGTCGTCGGTGACTTTTCCGGCAAATTTCAGTTTTTCAAAAACACGGATTCAAACGAGTCCCCCAAGTTTGCCGAAGGCAAGTTTTTGACAGATACGAACGGGAACCCACTTACCGTTCCGATTTACTGATGCATTGGCTCCAGTCCACAGTTTGTGGATTTTGACAATGACGGCGACAAAGATTTGATCAGCGGTTCTTACGATCCAGGAGAAATCTACTTGTTTCGCCAAAACGAGGATTCTGAATTCGGTACTCGAGAGACCATTGTTGACAAAAACGAAAATCCAATCGTGCGAGTTCCAGATCAGCATGACAGCGTCGAGTCGTTTGGTAGTTGGGTTACGATGGTCGACTGGGACAATGATGGTGATCAGGACCTGTTGATTGGTGGCTTCGATGGATCGATGTTTGTTCGCTTGAACGAGGCAGAATCTGGTGAGCCGGAATTTGCTACAGAAAACATCTCTGTGATGATGGGCGATGAAAAACTTCATGTTCCCGGCAACCACGCCACACCGGTTGTTGCCGATTGGGATGGCGATGGGATGTGGGATATTCTTACTGGAAGCGACAACGGTGGAGTGTACCTTTTTCGAAATACAGGTTCCAAATCCGATCCGAAATTCGAAAAAGAACAAATTCTGATTGAGCCGCATGACGGTGTTGGATATTCCGAGCTACTTGATCGAGGACAAAAACCAGTGCCCGGTATTCGTTCGCAGATTTCTGTGTTCGATTACAACCAGGATGGAAAACTGGATCTTCTGTTAGGTGACTTTTGTACCACCGTCAGTCCGCGTGATGATTTGACCGAAAAAGAATACGCTGAATTTCATCAGGTGAACTCAAAAATAGAAAAGCTGACTGCGGACGCCAAACCATTTTTTGACGGGATTAAAAAAGAGTTTTTCGAGTACTCTAAGCAGTTTTCGGCAGAGGACCTTCGTGATGACAAAGTCCAGGAAGAAGTCACTAAATTCTACGAAGAACTTTACAATTCGGACCAGGCGAAAGCGTATAACGA
>CAZOXC010000861.1:0-1976 GCA_964583205.1 uncultured Pirellulaceae bacterium
GGCACTGGCGATCCTGGGCGCGGCAGCCTTCATAAAGTTCTGCAATCGCTGGCATCCAACCACTTCGGACCGGCCGGCTACCACAATCGCACCGATCACCTCCGATTCGGGTGTCCGCAAGGGTGTTGAAAGCACACTGTCAAACTGAAAGTCGCTCGCCAGTTGTTTGTGAGCCAGCAGCAAGTGTTGATTTTCGTTTTGCCGGGGAGGATAAATCGCCAGCTCATCTCGCAGCAGGCTTTCTGTCAGCACCGTTTGATTCTTCTGATGTGTATCGCTGGCAGTATTCAACTCCACGCTGCCAGAAATCGCTTCCAGACGAATTCGGCCTTTGTTTACTACACCCAGGACCACCTGCGAACACTTCAAGTGTCTGACCAGTTCGTTGGCCGCGGTCTCGCAGGCTGATTTGACATCCGAATTCTTTTCGATCTCGGAAACCAGATCGACCAACGCCGCCAGTGAAGTCATCTTCCACATGTTGTCGTTGCTGTTCGCGTCCCGTAACCACAGCTCAAAATACTCCATGACAATTTCGAGCAAGTGGACGGTTTGAATCGGGTTCGCATCGGCAGTCAGAACCATCATGACTTCGGGATTGGAGCCCGAATATGACACTGGAATGAAAATGGACTGCAGGCCCAGGAACGACTCAATCAGAGCAGACTTTCGTTGCAAAGTCGCTTCACAATTGGCACCAAATTTTTCAACAAAGTCGTTACGCCGAGGCACTCGGCCAGTCGCGTGCTGCGGTTTTACATCCCAACACCCGTCGCTGTCACGAATCACATGGGCGACTCCAACGGCGCTGGTGTAATCCATAATTCGCTTGCGAAACGCTTCGCGAATATGCAATTCTTCAGCCGGCATGACCGTCAACGCGTGGAGATCAGCGTGCAACTGCGCAATATCAACGCTCTCAGGTTGTTTTGCTTCCTGCGAATACTGAATCGAAGCGGTAACTTTTTCCCGCACAGTTTTTTTATTGGAAGGATGCTCACTCACTGGCGCCACCTTCCTTGTGTTCAGTGTTGACAGGCTCAACTGGAGCCACACCCTGCCAGACACAGCGAACACCACTTCGATATTGAAACATTCGATTGTCAATCACGACATCGACGCGAGTCGTATCTGAATCCGGGTCAGTGACCGGAGAAACAAACTCGATTACACCATCAATCGGCTGCTGCTTGCTGCCCAACAGCAAGTTGACACGTTGCCCAGCGGCAAGTGTTTCGGCTGTTTGGGTAAACAAATAGAATCGCACGCGCAACTCGTCCAGTTTCACGATTGTTACCAACTGGCGTTCGTTCGAGGCGATAAATTCGCCGGGCCGAAAGTGAATCTGAGTGACAACCCCGTCAAAGGGACTGCGGACAATTCGAGTTTCGATTTCGGCTTTGATGCGCTCGACTTCCAGTTCGTTTTCACGTCGTTTTTCTTGAGCCAATTTGAGTTCGGCATCCGCCTGTTCGTACTCGACCTTGGCTTTTTCGACCTCCGCCGGGTTGGCATGACCTTTCTCCAGCATCGGCAACAATTTTTCGTATTTATTCTTGCTGATGGACAACGCTGCATTCGCACTGCGAATTTCCGAATCCGAACCGGCTCGCAACGTAGCGATTCGCAAGCTTTGTTTTAGAACTGCATTGTCCAGTTCTGCCAACGCTTCACCCGCTTGAACTTTTGACCCTTCCTTGATGTGAAGCTTGCCAACCACATCTGGTTGTGCCGCCGCCAACAACCGGGATTCAATCGGCTCAGTGAAACTTTCTGTGACCTGACACTGACACTGCCGAGACGAAAACGAGCCGACAAACATCAGCAGCAACACAGTCAGGATTCGCCGATAATGGACTGTCATCATTCGGTTTTCAAGAGTTGGCAATGTTTTATTCATCAGTTCGCAGTGCGGTGAAGTTGAAAGTCAGTTCGGTTGTCTGGAGACATCCGGGAGAGTTAGATTCGTCAAGGCA
>CAZOXC010000862.1:0-1974 GCA_964583205.1 uncultured Pirellulaceae bacterium
CGCCGGTGGCGAGTACTTTCCCATCCGACGAGAACCGCATCGTCGTGGTTACTTTGCCGTGAGTTTTAATCGTCAGTTCCTGGGTGACGTCTGATGTGAGGCGTAGCTCAACGTTTCCGAGTCCTCCGGAGCTGGCGATCAGTTTTCCGTCCGGCGACCACGCAAAATCGTTTGCCTCACTAACAAAAGACCATGTTTGTGGTTCAGGATAGCCGTCCAGAAACGCGCCAACCTCCCATTGCTCAATAGCACCAGGACTGTTCCGCAGCAGAAATGACTTTCCGTCGCTGCCCAGCTTGAGGCTTACTGCTTGAAAGGGAAGCCGCGTTGTCTTTCCGATAACCAGTGGAGCAATAGAAGTCACCGAGCCATCTGGCTCAAGCTTCCAAACCGGAACCGCATCTTCATCGGGCGACAAGGAATCGACTTTCGCTCCTGATTTGAAAGCCGCAAGGTACTTACCATTTGCAGAGAACGAACACCGGTTTTGCGGTAGCGTAAGAACCTTCTTACGGCTCTTGATGTGGTACAGCTCAACTCCCGGTTTAACGTTGATGGCAACCCAACGGCCATCAGGTGAGAAGAAGGACCAGTTGACTTTGAGAGTCCAACTGATGAGCTCGCGTTTGTTGCCGTCCTCGTCCAATTCGTGCAGGCCGGTGGAATCGGCGACAAGCGTCTTGTTCTCAGATGTGAAGGCAACGCCCTTGCAAGATGTTGGCACAGTGAGATAGGCACTCTTGTGGAGTCGGTTCCACTGGTAACGCCATGAAAATTCGCGAAGGTCCTCCTCTTTGTCGTCGATTGGAATCCACGATGCCAGCAATTGTTCAATCCGACGTTGCTCACCGTTTTGGCCGTTATAGAGCTGGTCGGCAAGCTGCAGGTTGGCCGCGTAGAGCTCGCGTCGGCGTTGTTTGGCGATGGCTTTCTGTTCCTCCTTCGCTTTCTCTTCTGCTGAACGAGCATTGTCAGAGGCGACTCTGGCAGTCTCTTCTGCGGCGCGAGCGGCTTCGGCTTCATTCTGCGCGTCGACGGCCTTTTGCTTGGCTGCGCGAGCGTGGTCTCGTTCTTCCGTGGCTTCATTCCGTGCATCCTGAGCAACCCGGGTTTGTCTTTTGGCTTCCCGCGCTTGCCAGGCAGTTGCGACGATTCCAGCGATCAGAATCGCGAGTGCCGCCGCTCCCAATCCAAGTGTGATGCGAAACCGTGCGCGCTGGACTTCTGCATTTCTCAGTTTGGTTTCGACTGATTCCAGGTAACCGGTGACCTGATCAGCCAGAGCATTCGCGTCTTTTGGGCGATCTGCGGGTTCGACTTCCAAACACTGTTTCGCCAGCGAAACGAGTTCGGAGTCGGCTCCGCATTCATCCAGTCGGGCGAAACAGTCGCCGAGTTTTCCTCGACTGGCCATTCGGTAAATCTGCGTGCTGTTCTCAGCAACGTACGGCGGCTTGCCGGTCAGAATCTCGGCCAGGATCGCTCCCAGTCCAAACACATCAGCTCGCTGATCCAGCAAGTCGATCTCACCGAGAGCCTGTTCAGGCGGCATGTAGGCAGGCGTTCCCATCACGCTTCCCATCTGAGTCTCAGATCCAACCGACCCGACCGTGCCGGGAGCATCGCTGCCAGCGCTCCGCATGGTTTGAATCAACGTCTCGCCATTCTGTTTCTTGCGAGCCGTTTTTTCGTCAGCCACTCCACCAGCGGACAAGACCTTCGCCAGGCCCCAGTCCATGACCTGCACTTCGCCAAACGCGCCGACCATGATGTTGGCGGGCTTCAGGTCGCGGTGAATGACTCCGCGACTGTGGGCGTACGCCATCGTCTGGCAAACTTGCTCAAAGATACCGATCAGCTTGCTGCGATCCGCACTCGGGTCATCACGATCAGCCAACAGTTTCGACAACGTATCGCCTTTGACCAGTTTCATGCTGAAAAACGGGCGTTGATCGGCGAACTGTCCAAGCTCGT
>CAZOXC010000863.1:0-1966 GCA_964583205.1 uncultured Pirellulaceae bacterium
GTGTATGAAACCCCTCGGCGTTGACACGCGCGGCAATCGCCGGAGTCGCAAAGCCCTGCTTCCACAAGTCGATGATGAATGCCTTGAGCTCGTCGTAGTTTGACAGCTTCTGGTACCGGGCGATTGGCCGATAGGTTGTATGACGTGTTACGTGCCCGCCTGACCATGTAATTCGAACATCAACCAGTTCGGTGTCGTCGACCACCGAGACCTCGATCTGCTGAACTAGCTGACGAGCAACCCGGGTATCCTTGCAGATAAGTCGCGAACCAGGTCGATTCCGACCTGGTTGGTCTTGTTTTGTGCGACTGACCTGCGGCTATGCTCTTCGGTTAACGCCCGGATCTCGGAGAGCCTTTGTTCCCAGTCTCTCTCTAGGCTACTCGCAACAAGACGGTTTGTTGGATCGACAGACTCAAACCTGAGTTGGGCAACTCGAGCTGCTTCTTCGGCCACTGCCAAGCGATCCTCCCACTGCTTCTCCGCGAGTGCCGCATCGTCTTGTTCGGCGGACGCGGCGGCGATGGCCAATTCAATCGCGGCAGGTTGAACCGCTTCAAGCAAGAGTCTTCCCACCAACGCGTCAAGACAAGGAGCCATGATCCGCTGGCAACTCCTTTCGGCCAAGCGAGTCGATTCGCCCTGGCACATGTACGCAGGATCGCGTTTTCCGGGTTTGTAGTGCACGTAGAGACGACGACCACACCGACCGCAGACCAAGAGCCCAGCCAGCAGAGCGGCGCCGTTCCTCGGAACGCCACTTGCCGAGAACTGGCGACAGTTCTTCTTGAGCGTGTCGAGGTTCGCCAGATACTGTTGCCATCCGATGTAGGCGGGAAATCGATCATGGATGACGACTTCCCAATCTTCGATGCCAGCTCGAAAGCGCGCTGGGCCTTTCCCCAAGTGCCGACTCCTTGGATCCTGCTGGAAACGGCCATACGTGTAGGTTCCAGCGTACGTCGGATTGTGGAGCATCTGATTAATCGTTGAGTAACGTGCCTCACGCCAATCTAACTCCCCCTTCCGCTCTCCATGCTTCGGGCGAATTGGCAGGCGAATGTCGTTTGTTCTGAGGTAGCGCACGACCGCCCTGGCAGAAGCAAGCTCCTCGAACTTGCGAAAGACCAGGTGAACGACCTCCTGGGCCTCAGTTACGGGATCGAGAATCACGTCGCCAGTTGCCGATCGAACGTAGCCGAAAGGAAGATGAGTGATGAGCTCGCCACGCTTGGCCTTGTTCCGACTGCCTGCCAGCATTCGACCTCGCAGGATGTGCAACTCTGCTTCGCTCATGGTTCCTTTGAGCCCAAGCAAGAGCCGGTCATTGAAGTCGCCTGGGTCGTACAGACCGTCCTGGTCCGCCAGCAAACATCGAAAGATGCCACACAGCTCAAGTAACTGGTGCCAGTCTTTGTTCGAGCGTGCCAAACGGCTCATCTCGATGCCGAGAACAAGACCAACATGATTGAGGCTGACTTCAGCGAGAAGCCTTTGGAATCCTGACCGACCTTCCGCCGTGGCGCCGCTCAATCCGAGGTCGTCGTCAATCACGAGGACGCGATCTTTCGCCCAACCAAGAGCCACCGCGCGATCTACAAGCTGATACTGCAGCCGAGTGGATTCCTGATGCTCAATGACCTGTCGCGCGGTTGATTGCCGCACATACACAACGGCGAGCCTGTTGAGATGCTCTGTTGCAATTTTTGGATGACTACTCATCGCGCACCTCCTTTTCGGTCGGTGCTGCGATTCGGCTGAGCATTTGGAGAAGCTGATGAATCGTTCGCTTGCGGTTCAGGTCTGGAAGATCGCTCCAGATCTGACTTAGCTCCTGATTGTCGACCCCCGTCGTCCGTGGCTGGGGGGGATTTCTTCGGTCACCGGTTCGCATGGTGTTTCCCCCTCGATGGTTTGTGAACGCGACTCGCACCAGCGTGCCAGCCGCAGAAGTGAAGCAAGATCC
>CAZOXC010000864.1:0-1966 GCA_964583205.1 uncultured Pirellulaceae bacterium
TTGTTACGCAGTGATTTCGCCCGGAAGCGATCGCCTGGCATTTCAAGAGAATTTTGAATTGCAGCGAACTCGAATCACCGAAATCAGCGAACGTCTTGCCAAAAGCAACATCAAGTTGGGACTGGCACTAAACGCTGTGCCCAGCGAACGAGCAAAATACGAATACCAATTTGTCTGCAAGGCCGAAGAGTTAATCGCCCTGGTTAAATCCGTCGACAATGTCGGGCTGGCTCTGGATACCTGGAACTGGCAACTGGGTGACGGTGCAATGGATCAAATCAGCGAACTGGGCGTCGATCAAATCGTCGACGTGCGACTTGCTGACCTGCCAGACAACGCCGAGCCAGGAATGAATGATCGAGTTGCTCCTGGCGAAGGTTCAAAATTCGCTGTGGACCTTGTGAAGTACCTGAACGAAGGCGGTTACAAAGAATCACTTTCGGTTGTAGCGTCTTTCTCGGACACCAACGATCGCTCGCGAGGTGTCAAAACGGTCGATAAAATTCGTAAATCACTGAATGCAGTTCTGGGAGCTGCCGGGCTCAGCGATCTGGTTCCAGAAGAAGGTACGATCGGCGAGGAACAAGGGCGATCTTATCACCGAGGTGAGAAACCGGCTGAAACCAAGCCCGAGCCAAAGAAGGAAGAGAAGCAGGATGACAGTAAGGAAGAGGCTGTCGCCACCAGCTGATTATTCAGCCAAATCCAAACAATACAGCAACGGGCCGACTTGCAATCCAATTCGCAAGTTCGGCCCGTTTTTTTTGGCATCTTGATTGCGAACATGTTGGTCTGCTGGTCAGCAAATTAGCAAGCAACGCGCGGAACTGGTCGGCAACGCGTGAAACTGGCCGGGCAGCAGGGTTGGGCAGAGCTGGAAAACCTTGGTCGCGCAGACCGGAAACACAGGGGGTGCTGGTCTGAAACACTGTTTGCTGCACTGCTATCACTTGTTTCCACATACTGAGTTGCCGAGGTCGGGTTAGGCAAGCTTTGCCGGTTTCAACGGCGCTTTTTTGGTCATTCGTTAGATGGCGGTTCTTTTGACGTACCAAATGATCGGGTTATTCCGATGAATCCACCTACAAGGATTATCGTTATTGCAACGTTGTTGCGCAAATTCCAATTGACTAAGGATGGAAAGCAAGATGGCTTCACCCGGAAAAATCTTGATCGCGATGGGCTTCGCTTTATTAATAGTCCTGGCGTTCCAATTGATTCCCAGAGGTCAGGTTGACCAGGAAAAGAACTCGGAATGGTCAGCGCTTGATTTGAATGCACCCAACGACCAGCAGCCGGTCGATCATTCAACGGCAACTGCGTTGCCAGAGAGATCTCAGTTGCTTTCGCCAAACTCGGTCGTCATCCAGAATCCGCACATTCCTGGTTCCAATCGGCAGGAACTTCCAGCAAGAACGACTCAGTCGATTCCTCAACAGATTACTCCTCAGATGGCTCAGCAAATGCATATGCCTGAAATGATGGCTGAGGCGAGTTATGAAACAATTCAACAGAATTTTGACCCGGCTGTTCAGCCGGCGGCTCCTGTCGCATTGATGGGTCCCGAAGTTTTGGACGAGCCGATTATTATCGACAACCATTCAAATGGTGACAGCAGTTCCTACAATTACCAATTGACCCCGGTCATTCAGCAACGAGTTGCGCAGCAGACTGGATACGGACAAACGCTGGCTCGACGCGGCGCCACTCATGCGGCCCGCGACGAATTTGTGGCGGCCCTAAGACTGGTCGCTGAATCACTTGACCAGCAAAACGGTACTCGCAACTTTACAGATCTGTTGTATCGAGCATTCACCGCAGTGGATGAGGCGGATGACTTCGTCAATCAGACCTCGGAAACCTACGGTTTAAAAATCACAGAGATTTGCAGGGGTCACCGCACGAACATTCTGGACATCGAGTCCACTCGTACCATGACGCCGCAACGAGCAATGCAGGCATACTA
>CAZOXC010000865.1:0-1638 GCA_964583205.1 uncultured Pirellulaceae bacterium
CTGCGTTTCAGACGTGGATTAGGCACCACCGTGGTACCACGATAAAGTGTCAAAACATTGATGTCTTTTTCCGGCAGACCCGATTCGTCGATCGTTTTGCCGATGAATTCGGATCCCTCAGGGACATGAATTTCGGTAACGCCATAGCCTCGACTGACCGTGAGTCTCTGGCGAATATCGATCTCGGGAAAATCGACTTGAGCCGAAGTGTAATCGATGATTGCTCCGGCGATATCCAGTTGAGTACAGGATTCGATACCCTCCAGACCGGGTGACGAGTTTACTTCCATTACCTGGGGTCCGTCATTGCTTTCAAGGATATCCACCCCGGCAACTCGCAGCCCCATGATCTGGGTACAGCGCACGGCCGTTTCACAATACTCTTTATCCAGAATCGCCAACTCGGGCTTGCCGCCTCGATGAACATTGCTGCGAAACTCTTGTCCTTGAGCGATTCGTCGCATTGCCGCAACGACCTGATCGCCAACCACGAACGCCCGGATATCACGGCCTTTACTTTCGGCAACAAATTTTTGCACCAGCACGTTTTGGCGAGTGCTTTGTAAAGTTTCGATGATCGCTTCGGCAATATTGACAGTCTCGGCCAGAATCACGCCGACGCCCTGGGTTCCTTCCAGCAGTTTGATCACTACCGGCGCACCGCCAACTCGCTCAATCGCCGGCAGAACATCCTTCTGGTCGCGGACAAACGTGGTGGCCGGGATCCCAATCTTGTGCCGACTGAGAATTTGCATACTGCGGAGTTTGTCTCGCGAGTTGGTGATTCCATTCGACGAGTTCACACAGTAAACATCCATTTGTTCAAACTGTCTTACGACGGCCGTTCCGAAATAGGTAACCGAGGCACCGATTCGCGGAATCACCGCGTCAAAATCGCTGAGTTGGCTGGAGCGATAATAAAGATCGGGCGCGCCCTGTTCGACATCAATCGAGAACTTGAGCGTGTCCAGAACTTTGATTTCGTGTCCGCGCTTTTGTGCAGCCTCTCGCAGACGGCGAGTGCTGTAACAATTGGGGTTGCGCGACAGGATGGCTACCTTCATGGTTTATTCCGTGTTGAGCTGAAAGTTACGAGTGTACTCGCGGCGATCATTCAAGATTCTCTTCGTTTGAATTTAGATGTCAGCTTGCGACGCTTGCCTCCGCAATAACTGAGATCCGAGTCGATCAGGAACTTACCTCGAATCGCCTCGCGACCCAGCAACATGCGAAATCCCATTTGATTTCGATCTGCCAGTGTCAATTCGATGGGCCATTTGCGGTCCAGAATCTCCACCTCCGTCAAAATAACGGGGCGTTCGGTGACATGCCCGCTGGAGCTTTTGATCTCACGAAACTCGACGACCCTGGCACTGGATTCAACGACAAACGAGCCAGTTCGTTGACGAGTATAGACCTTAAACTTCACGAATTGCTGCCCATCGGCAGTGTACTCCTCGATATCAAACGCATGCAGCGACGAGGAACGCGCACCCGAGTCAATCTTGGCCTTGATCCGCCTGATGTTGAGTCCCGGCAGACCGACCCATTCACGCCAGCCGATAATCTTGTTTTGTACCTGTTCAGGTGAATTGGAATCCATGCCAGATTGTTTATTGGCTGAGCAAATACAGCAAG
>CAZOXC010000865.1:1648-1966 GCA_964583205.1 uncultured Pirellulaceae bacterium
ACAGGTCGAGGCAGCGGAATTCTCCATCGCACAACTTAAGTCGTATGGAGACAATATGACCGCAATCCGTCCGTCAATCGTAATCGCCTCCAACTGCGGCGGCGCCTTTCTGGATGTCGCTCCCTCGGCCCCACCAGGACGCTTGATGGTGACGGTCTGCAATTCGTAGCCGCCCAGCCGGTTGCTAAACATCGGATGATCACCGGGCAGCAATTCGAGCTTAATGTTTTGCTCGGGAAAGATCTGCTTCATTTCGTCGCGGAATGCGCCTGCAAAATCCGCAGAAGCACAAATACAGTCGGCGAACAGCGACCCATC
>CAZOXC010000866.1:0-1952 GCA_964583205.1 uncultured Pirellulaceae bacterium
GGTCTCACGTGAGGAAATGGATCTCTGGGTTGAGTACCTTGAATCTCGCCGCGTCGCCAGCGGCACCTGGGAAGATGCGATTATCGAAACGATGACGGCAATGATGGCGTCACCTGATTTTCTTTATCTGCGCGAGGACGAAGGGGAACTCGATGCCTGGCAACTCGCCAACCGCTTGTCATACCTCTGCTGGAGTACGATGCCGGACGATGAGTTGTTTTCGCTCGCGGCATCGGGCGAACTGACTGACCCCGAGGTCTTGCGGCAGCAGGTGAAGAGATTGCTTGGTGACGAACGCTCTCGGCGTTTCAGTGACAGTTTTGCCAGTCAGTGGCTTGCACTCGAAACATTGGGAACGATGCCTCCGGACAAGAAGTTGTTTCCGCAGTACAACAGCGCGCTGGAGTCGGCGATGCGATCCGAAACGCTGCAGTTTTTTCGTTACGTGTTTCAGGAGAATCGGAGCGTCGAAGATTTCATTGATTCAGATTACACATTTCTCAACAACAAACTGGCCGAGTTGTATGGCGTTCCCTTCAAGGCTGGAGACAAGGCCGACAAAGGGAAGATCGTGCTTGCGAAGTTGCCGCGAAATTCGGGTCGAGGCGGAATTCTGGGGCACGCGAGTATTTTGGCTCTCACCTCCAACGGCGTCGAAACGTCGCCTGTCGAACGTGGCGTCTGGGTGCTTGAGCATTTCATGGGCACTCCGCCACCTCCGCCGCCAGAAGAAGTTCCTGCTCTGGTCCCCGACCAAAACGGAGCTCAAACGGTGCGGCAACTTCTGGAAAAGCACCGAAGCGATACCGCCTGCATGACTTGTCATCGACGGATCGATCCGCTCGGCTTTGCTTTGGAATCCTATGATCCGATCGGTCGTTTTCGCACCAAGTATTCCAAACGCCAAAAGGTCAGCACCGAGGGCCGGTTCAACGGTCAGCCGTTCGATGATGTCGGCGGGTTGAAGCAGATCCTTGCCAGGGACGTTCGCCCCTTTGCTCGAAATCTGATTGTGCGGATCGCTGAATACGCCAAAGGTAGAAAACTGGTTGCCGCAGACTATCCAACCGTGGAAGCGATTCTGGCTTCCACCGAAAAGAATAACTTCAGGCTCCAGGACATGATCTACCAGATCGCCACCAGTGACTTGATGACGCGCAAGTAGCTCCGGACCAGATTCGCTGCCCTTGGCCCGCAAAACCCCTTCGCATTACCGCTACAAAAGATCAGAATGCCTTGAAAGTCGGTAAAAAAGCCGCTGAATCTGCCACTCGGAAACGATACTCGACAGCCAAATCAGGAGGCGAGTCTGGCTGGTTCAGGAAACCCCAAATTCCGCTTGTCAATCGACCGAAAATACCTAAACTGGTTGGTCAACGTGGGCGATCTGAGTAAGTCGTTTTTTGTTGTCCATGTAGGTTGAAAACTACCGAAAAGTTTAGAACTGTGAAGGAGTTGTAGGCTGCAGGATGCGACGGTGTTGTTGGCTCCCGGCAAACGGCCGGTCAAGTCAACCGGAAAGTGCCCCTGGCTTGCAGGGCGATGTCCAACGGGGACGATGTCCGATAAGGGCGATGTCCGACAAGGGCTACGGAATGCACGTCATTCAATGCACGTCACTGGCGGTCGCGATCTCTTGAGTCGCGAATACATTTAGATCGCGATAGTGAATCGTGATTACATTTAGGTCGCGATAAGAATCGCAAAGAAGAAGTCGCAATAGAAAAGCGGCAATGAAAGTTTGAAAAGATGACGATTACGAAAGATCGAAAAACAGAATTAGTTGGTGAGTACAAGCGGGGTGGCGATGACACAGGGTCACCCGAAGTTCAGATTGCCATTTTGACAACACGCATTAATAATCTGACAGAACATATGCGTGCACACACAAAGGATTATTCCACTCGGCGCGGACTCTTGGCGATGGTTTCCAAGCGACGTAGCCTGTTGGA
>CAZOXC010000867.1:0-1951 GCA_964583205.1 uncultured Pirellulaceae bacterium
GTATTTTGGTAGTGATTTGCAGTTCAGCCGCGTTGGAGTCCTACGACATGAACTCGGCCACGTATTGGGCTTTCGGCACGAACATCCTCGTAGCGAAGCACCGCTGGTCTGCCAGACGTTGGAAGTGTTTGACGATCAGGTAATCCCACTGGGTGCCTATGACCCGGTGTCGGTCATGCACTATTTCTGCCGCGGCTTTGACAACCCCGCATAGAAGGCTCTGAATGAAGAGCGTCGAAAATTGCTGAGCACCGATGTCGACGAACAAGGAACTCGTCTTGTCTATCCTCCTGAAGGAACTAGCACCGGATTTGAATACATTGAGTTCGACCCAGTCCGTGGCGGGACTGATCGAGCGATCGCAGCTCAGAGCCAGGATTCCAACCAAGGCCCAGAGTACTCTTACTTGAAACCGAGTGTGGAACTCGTCAATGGCGACTGTAAATCCTGTGCGGACCAACCACCGCTTTGGAGCGAACCACAAGACTCGACCATGGCAATTAACAACCCTGACCTTTACGCATGGCGTCTTTTCGTTGCCCTGAACTGGCCAGCGGATTTAGAAAACCGAAAAGCGGACTCCAGTCGCGAATTCGGAGAAAACGCCACCACAGTTTGGGAATCATGGAAGTTTTCTTCAGGGGCAAATGATGAAGTGTTCTTATCCAACGGCGCAGATCCTGGACCATGGCTAAACCCAGCCCAAGATGGTGACGCCTTCAAGAGAAAAGCGAAGGACTTCGAACTATTGCCGCTACAGCAACGGATGTTTATGAATGATGCCCACCAAGAATTTGATCGCTCAACCTCTGCTGTCGGGTTGAACGAGAACCACGTCAACAAGGACGCCTTTGAGTTCATTCGCGATCAGGAACTTTACAACATTGAAGGTCAAGAAGCACATTACGCCGCAGCAAAAGCGATCTTTGATCAAGCGAGTGCTGAGGATCGACCAGTCGCCGCGCACGAGTACAAAATGCACTTTCCTGTCGGTGCAAAAGAGGTCAAGGCACAATGGCGAACAATTCCAATCGAGGACAAGGGAAAGTACTACTGGGTTGAATTCGAGGATGCGGACGGATCAAAGGTCTTGTATGGGCTAACAGCACTGCACATCACAACGAAGGATATCCCAAATTGGCTTTGGGCTACGTTCGAGCACGTCGACAATCCGAATCGAGAAGATGCTAGACCATGGGAGACTCCGACGGTCGATTCGGCCGCGGGTGAAGACGGATTTCCCGAAGGCTTGGGGATCGAGGGAACTCGCTGGGAAAACTATCGCTTGCGGGGAACACAGGTCGATTTTGTTGACTCATTCGGAAATGCGACGATTCTTGCAAATTCGCAGATCGAATCCAGTTTTCAGTCGACTTCATCGTGCATTACCTGCCATGCGAGGGCGGCGATCGGAGCACGAATTGGAACTCAAGAACGAGCCAACCGTCTGTCAATCTTCAAGACCGTGACAAGGCCCCCTGGCGGACCCACGGTTCTGATTGGGAGCGTTGGCACCGTCCCGGAAGAGCTATTCATTCGCAAAACGTTTTCGAGTCCGATAGCAGGCGAACTGGACTATCTTCAATTGGATTTCGTTTGGTCGATGATGCGAGCGCAACGAAAATCAAGCGACTCGAACGAGCCCGAACAAGTTAGATTTTCACAGCATATTTTGCCGCTATTCCGTCAGAAGGACATCGACTCGATGAAAACCGTTTTCGATTTGGGGAGTCACACAGACGTGAGTACACATGCAGATGCAATCTTCAAACGGCTGAAAGACGGTAGCATGCCTTGCGACGTCCCCTGGTCAGCAAACAACGTCCAGCTGTTCAAACGCTGGATTGATGGTGGCAAAAAAGAATAGCATGAGTTGGGGACACAACACGACTACAAGTGAACTATTGCCAATCCAAGCTCAACGCACATACAATCCAATACAGATGTGGTT
>CAZOXC010000868.1:0-1939 GCA_964583205.1 uncultured Pirellulaceae bacterium
ATCATGTCCGGCTGGCTGGGAACCATTAATTACGGTGTGATCGTCGCCAACGATGTCGAAAGCTATTTGATCAGCCGAGCGACCACGTCAGCGACATCTTGAATTCGAATTCACCCAGGCCCTCTCCCCAAGTGGAGTAGAGGACTCATTTTTTTCCGACACGCATGATTGACTCGCGAATCACCGAATCTATTCCTCATCGCCCACCGATGCTGTTGATCGATTCCATAATTGAGCTTGGTGACAACAGTATTACTTGTTCAAAAACGTTTCAACCGGAAGAATTTTTTCTGCAAGGGCATTTTCCCGATCGCCCAATTGTACCGGGAGTGATTCTTTGCGAGTGCGCTGCTCAAGCCGGCGCGGTTCTTCTGCTGCAAACCGGCGGAGAAAATTCTGGCGGCACTCCCTTATTGACTCGGATCAACGATGTTCGCTTGAAACAAGTTGTCGAGCCCAACGATACGGTCGAGGTCCAGGTGACTTTGGACGAGCAGGTCAGTACGGCATATTTAATGTCGGCCAAGGTTCGAAAAAACGGCAAGGTAGCGGCCTCACTCAAATTTACTTGTATGATCCAACCGGCGGAATAATGTCTACTGATTTTTTACAACTGGCGGGCAAAAACGTTGTCGTCTTCGGTGTCGCCAACAAAAAGAGCGTCGCCTATCACATTGGAAAAACCTTGCTGGAGCAGGAAGCCAATGTGATCTTCGTCGTGCGGAGTGAACAGAGGCAGGAACAAGTCTCAAAGTTGTTTCCGGAATCCCGAGTCCTGATCTGCGACGTCGAACATCAGGATCAAATCGACTCGGTTGCGGCAGAGATAACGAAATTTGGAGAAATCCATGGGCTGGTGCATTCGATTGCCTTCGCTGACTATGGCGATGGGATGAAACCGTTTCATGAAACCGGGCGTCAACAATTTTTGCGCACCATTGATGTCTCTTGTTATTCGTTTATCGCTGTCGCCAATGCGTTCAAGGACATTCTTGCCGAGCAAGCCTCGGTGATTACGATCTCGATTTCCACCACGACGATGGCCAGTGAGAATTACGGATTCATGGCACCCGTGAAGGCGGCATTGGATTCGTCGCTGGCATTTCTGGCCAAAAGCTTTTCTCGCTTTTCCAAAGTGCGGTTCAATGCGGTCGCGCCGGGCCTGCTCAAGACATCGGCATCAGCCGGGATCCCGGGCTATGTGGACGCCTACCTGTTTGCCGAACAAGTCATTCCACGAGGCCAAGCCGTGCAAACTGCCGAAGCGGCAAACGTCGCCTGCTTCCTGCTGAGCCCTCGATCTTCAGGCGTCAATGCACAATGTGTTGTTGTCGATGCGGGGATGGCCATCAACTACTTTGACCAGTCGATTGTTGAAAAAGTTATGTCTTCGCCGAATCCGGACGGCTGATTACCGGGTATAGCCTGGGTCGATTTTCGTCCAACACATTGAACAGATTGCCGGTATCTCGAGAACCCTGACTCACCGAAACGAATTGAAAATGTATCAACTGACCAGAAGCCTGACACTTGCCATCACTGTGGTGATCACTTTTTCGACGCTGCTGGTTTGCGGATGCTCCCAGCCCACATCGGTGAAAGCGATACCTCGCAACCAGACAGCCGAAACCGGCCCGGTTACCAATCCCGCTGATAATTTTTCAAGTGGCGAATTCGGCAGCAGCGAAATGTCGCTGAGCACGCCCATTCCAGTTTACAGCCACGAAGACCATTTTGCGGTTGTCCAGTTTGACGTGCAGAGGATCTCGACTCAGGAGGGACTTGAGGAAGTCGAATGGGATGTGATCCTGCAACCGGTGCTGGAACAATTTGGCGAGTTGCTGCCGACGATCGATGAAGTTGAAAAGGTAACGCTGCTGTTTGACCAGGAATTTTTCTCGTTGATCCCGGACTTGGCGGCAGACAGCCAGACTCCAGG
>CAZOXC010000869.1:0-1939 GCA_964583205.1 uncultured Pirellulaceae bacterium
CGAATTCTTTTAGCGAGGCACTGCAGAACCAACATCCCGGTTGCTTGCGAACCATCGATTTTTGGCAGGATGGGCAAATCAGCAAATCGACTTGAGATTCCAACTCGATGTCACAGGCGACGCAGGATTGAGGAAACACGATGTCACACAACGACTTCAACAGCCGACTCTGGGCAGCCGACGCTCGACTCGAACGGTCAGATGAAGTCTCGATCATGGATATCCGTATTGTGCTATCGGATTGAAATCGGGTTTGGGCAAACTCTGCCGTTTTGCTAAGTTGCCAAACGGATTGGTTGTCACTGCAGTTTGCAGGAAATCGAACGGAATGCCGCGATCGGAATTCACGAACGAAAACGGCGACCGTGTCCGCTTCAGTACGAAAGCGACTGGGCAATGAGTGCAACTGGTCGCTCGAATGATACTCAACTTATCTTCAGTTCCGGGACAAAGCAATTCCTTGGACTGTGTCCCTGATTGAAGTTCATTTGTTGGTTCACGGATGACGATTTTTGATCGATATTTGCTGCGAAGATTTGTTAAAATTTTCGCGATCTGTTTTATCAGCCTGTCTGGGCTGTATGTGATCGTGCATCTCTTTACGAACCTGGAAAAAATCGTTGATCTTTCCAGGAGTGGCGATTCTGCGTTCGAGGAGTTCATGGGTTTTTATGGTCCACGAATCCTTGATTTTTTCAATCAAACAGCAGCTCTGATCGCGCTGATCTCGGCGGTATTCGCGTTTACGATTTTGCAGCGATCAAACGAAATCACGGCTATTGAAGCAGCCGGAGCCAGTAAATATCGAATTATCAAGCCGATCCTTGTTACCTCAATCGTAATTGTGGGAGTTGTTGCGTTGAGTCGCGAGTTCGTGATTCCCGGCATGCGCGACGCCTTGATCGTCGATCTTCAGGATCTGACTGGTGATTCGAAGAAACCGATTCAGCAATTCAAAGACTATACAACCGGTCTTGGTATTAAGGGCGGGTACGTTCAAATTCGCGACCGCGAAATCGTCAGTCCGATTTTCAATTACTTTGCCGATCAAGAAAGCCCGCTGAACATTGTTGCCGAAAAGGCTACCTTCGAGCCGCCGAACGATCTTCATCCGGGCGGATATATGGTTTACCGGGTTTCGGTTCCCAAAAATCTGAGCAAGCGAAATACTCGGATGCATGACGATCAGCCAGTGGTCTTTTTTCCGGGGCAACATGAGTGGCTCAAGTCCAATCAATGTTTTGTTGCAATGAATGTTCCACCGCATTTGCTGGTCAGCGGGCCCGATGCATCACGTTACGCGCCCATTCAGGAATTGATCGCCACGAACCGCCATCCCAGTGTTCACTTTTCAAATCGTCAGCGAGTGGAAGTTCACAGTCGCATTGTTCAGCCGTTGATGGATTTGACCCTGATTTGCCTGGGGCTTCCAATCGTAATTGCTCGAAGAAGTCAGAATCTGTTTGTTGCCGCCGGCATTTGTATGGCGATCGTGATCGGTATGCTTCTAACGACGTTGACTTTCCAAGGGCTGGGCGCGACTCGAATCATCACGCCACCAGCGCTGGCCGCCTGGATGCCGGTGATCATCTTTACTCCGCTGGCGTTCGCCATGCAGAAGCTGCTCAAAAAATAGCGCAAAAGCCGGTCAACAAATCAGTGCTGAAGCTGCTCAGTTGTTTGGTTCGATTGCAGTTTGGGAAATGTCTTCCCACAAAGAATCTGATGCGGCCGCCAGGAATTTAGGATTTTGAAAATCGAACTGGCTTGCGGTGACTTGGCGAATCACCCCGCCGGCCTGTTGCAGGATCAACGCGCCAGCCGCCACATCCCAGGCGCTGACGGAAGTCGCCAGATAACCGTCGACTCGACCCTCCGCGACATAGCACAAATTGAGTGCCGCCGAACCCAATCGCCTGATCGACCGGCAGTTCTCCAC
>CAZOXC010000870.1:0-1935 GCA_964583205.1 uncultured Pirellulaceae bacterium
CAGCAACAATGTGATCAAAAATGCAAAGCCGATTAGTTTGAAGGGTAGCTTCATTTCGTCAAATTTGATCAACGACCAAGTTAGCAGCATGCAGATCAGGAACGCATGAAAAAGATAAATCCCGATGATGTCCCATTGCGGGTCGAGCACCATGTTGACGATCCCCACTCGGGACTTGGGCTCGATCCCCGGCAAGTTTGCTGCTCCGGTTGTGATTTCGACCAGGTAGAGGAGCAAAAACATCAGACCAAAGCACAATTCAACGATCGGATAGCGACTTGAAATTGGCAACCGGCAGGCGAAACAACGACCTCGCAGCATTAGCCAGCCGAAAACGGGAATGTTATGCCTGAGTTTGATTCGGTTCTGGCACCAGGGACAAGCCGAATCGCGCGAAGCGATGTTCTTGCCTCGCGGCATTCGGTAAACCACAACGTTGGCAAAACTGCCAATCGCGCTGCCGAAAAAGAAAACCCAGGCCACAAAGAAAGTCTGGGCGAAGCGCAGTTGCATGGCTTCGAATAATCGTAGAGTGCTCCCGGTGTCGCGGGCATTCTGAAAATTCTGCAGCCAGGGAATCGCTCCGATGTAGATGACGGCAAACGAAATCAATGCCAGCGCAATGAAACGCAAAGGCCAATTGGGACGTCGCTTTCGTTTGGGCATTTAACGAGTGAGTGCAAAGTGCAGGACGAAAACAACATCCTACCATCAGATGCCCGTTTAACAGAGACGACAATCAGTTAATACACTAGGTCCCGACAATGCCGCCGCCCTGTTTGGTAATCGCCACGACCGACGGTTGGGGCGGAAGTTCGCTGTTAGGCGGGTTGGGCCAGCGAGTTGACGGTTTGTCGAACGTCGACTGTTCCCCGGGGTGCTGGATCGCAACGAACAGCGTCGAGTTGTCCGGTGTAAAGCAAGGCCCACACAGTTCAGCGCCAATTGGCACATGGAAAAACTGCTTGGTCAGTGCTCGATTGGGACCCTCGACTTCAATCATGTAAGCGCCGTCGACAATTCCGGCAGATTTATTGGCTCCATCCGTGGAAATCCACAAACGCCCTTGATTATCAAAAGCACAATTGTCCGGGCACGACATCCAGGTAGCTGGAGTCTGTTCCTGGTACCAGGCATCGTCACTTTCCAGATGGCCGGCTTTGATGAAAATACTCCATTTGTGCTCGGTCGCTGCATAGTCAGGTTTGCCGCTAACTTTGGGTATGTCCAGTTCGATGATGTGACCGTGTACGTTGTTGGCTCGAGGATTCGGCTTGTCGACTTGATCTGGTTGCCGTTGATCGTTGTTGGTGAGGACCACAAACACGTTGTGGGTAACCGGATTGGCTTCGACATCTTCTGGACGGTCCATCGGAGTGGCTTCCAGCAAATCCGCAGCTCGTCGAGTTTCGATCAGCACATCAGCCTGGCTGTTAAAGCCGTTGCTGGGAGTAAGCGGACCCTCGCCATACGTTAGCGGAAGCCAGTTGACTTTGTCTTCGCTGAATTTTGCGACGTACAGAGTTCCCGAATCAAGCAGGTCTCGGTTGGCAGCAACATCATCGGGGTTGTATTTTTCCTGGCTGACAAACTTGTAAAGATATTCGAAGCGTTCGTCATCGCCGGAGTAAACGACTACTCGCCCGTCGTGGTTAAGGGCTGTCGCCGCACCTTCGTGCTTAAAGCGACCGAGGGCCGTGCGTTTAACGGGTACCCATTCTTTGTCGTAGGGATCAATTTCAACGACCCCGCCGAAACGGTTTGGTTCCTGAGGTGATTCGTTGAGGCGAAACCGAGAATCCGTTTCGAAGAAGGAGTAATCCATTTCGCCCGAAACTCCATAACGCTGATGGTTTTGGGCTTCTCGAGGTTCATCCAGTTCGCCTTGAAAGTAGAAATGGAAATTTTCTTCGCCGCTGAGAACCGTTCCCCAAG
>CAZOXC010000871.1:0-1934 GCA_964583205.1 uncultured Pirellulaceae bacterium
GAATCGTTGAATCTGGCTGGGCAGGTAAAGTTAATTGCTTTCCAGGCCGAGATTGAGTGGCGGTTTGCCGAGTCGCCGTTTGCTGATTGAACTGGTAGTATTGTCAAGGCAGATTGTGCCAGATTCTCGTCAAATTGTGGCATTTCAAATTGACGAATGTGTGTTGTTGCGATTGCGGAATTGACTCTTCTGTGAATATAATCCTTGCGATATTTGTCGAGGTTTCTATCTTTTTTGTGACGCCTCGAAATCGAATTTTAAATCAACAGGAATCTTTTAAAAGCTGTCGTTGATCGAAGCCGAACATGTCCGTCTTCAAACTTGTTGGAAGATGTTAAATCGGAATGGCTTGAGGTCAGCAAACTGGCGATGAAAGATTTTTTTAGCTTTACATTGGGCCCTTGTGACTGACAGGCAGTACAACCAAGGGGGCTCAAGTTTTAATAGAGGCATCAATGAACTCAGTCAACGAAGCGGGTTTGACTCGCGATCAAAGAAAACAGTTATTGATAGAAACCAAAGCTTACGCGGAAGAAAAAAAGGCGCTTAGCTGGTGGCACTTGATTTCCACGATCGTGCTGTTCTTTGTTTGCTTTACAGTTGCCGCTATGAGCTACTTTCCCTGGTATGTGCGTTTGATTGCCGGTGGTTTTGCCGGCCTGGTCAACGTGAGGCTGTTTATTATCTATCACGACTACCAGCATGGCACGATTCTGCGAGATTCAATCGTGGCTCGGATCTTGATGACATCGTACGGATGTATCTTCTTGAATCCTCCCAGCATTTGGAAATATTCCCACGATCACCATCATCAAAACAATTCCAAGATGCCCGCAAGCAACATCGGTTCCTTCCCGTTGTTGACCACCGAGAACTTTAAAGAGAGGTCTATGCTGGAGAAATTTGGCTACCTGTTTGTGCGACACCCCATCAACATGGTTTTGGGGTACCTGACAGTGTTCCTGATCGGCACAACGATCCTTCCTTTCTTCCGCAACCCGGTCAGGCATGTCGATGCCGGTATCGCAGCGATCGTTCATATTACGATGCTGGTACTGTTCCTTGTGTTTGCCTGGCAACTGGCACTGTTCGCATTTCTCATTCCTTTCCTGGTCGCAGGCGCTATCGGTTCATACCTGTTTTACGCCCAGCACAACTTTCCGGAAGTGCATGTGCAGTTTGAAGATGATTGGGACTATGTAGATGCTGCGTTGAAGTCATCCAGCTTCATCAAAATGAGCCCGGTTATGCACTGGTTCACTGGCAACATCGGTTACCATCATGTGCATCACTTGAATCACAAGATTCCTTTCTATCGCCTGCATGAAGCGATGAGCGGAATCAAGGAATTGCAAAATCCTTTGACTACGACTTTGATGCCCTGGGACATGTTCCGCTGCGTGCGACTTAAGTTGTGGGATCCCAAGTTGCAGAAGCTGGTTCCATTGTCGGGGCTGAGACGCTCCAGTTAATCAGTCGTTTTGATTTGGTTTCAATCAGGTGGCGGACCAAGTGAACAATGAGTTTGTTCATCGCCTGCAGCAAATCTGTACGGATATTCTTGCCGTATCGCGCTCGATTCGTGTGCTGACTCATCTAGGTTGGCCGCTGTCGGTGCGAGAAACCTTTTTTGCCAACGGGTGTCGCGAACTTCCCGCTCCTGAGTATGCAGATTACGATGCGGCACCGATTGTCGAAGAGTTAAAACGGATTGGCAGTCGGCTGGATTTTGACCAGCAGATCAACGAGTGGCTGTTGCGAATCCTGACTCGATTCGAGACCACTGCGTTGATGCTGCAAAGTTGTGGTACTCGCAAATTCTTCGAATACTCGTCCGACCTGTATGGATTTCCAAAACAAGTTCTGGCGGACTCGCAGAACAGCCCGATTGAACTTGCGGAGCAGTATTCTTCCGCCTTCAACGAGTTGTGTAA
>CAZOXC010000872.1:0-1932 GCA_964583205.1 uncultured Pirellulaceae bacterium
GTTTCCTGTTATCGACAAATTGTCGACAAGTTTTGCAGCCCTGCAAACTCGAGCGATTAACGGTTAGAATTTTTAAATCGAGGCTTGGATGGAATTCCATGACCTCGATTTCTTTTTGCAAATCGTAAATGGGTCAGAAAATTCCGTCGCTCCTACGAACACTCGGTGAAGGAAAGTCCTCGCGACACTAGACGGAATTTGCACAGGAGAATGGATAAAGGAATGTCTGGGTACGACAAACCGCGCTACGATAAACGCAATCAATCATCGTTTAGTCGCAAAGATAAGCAAAACCGCCAGCTACCATCGCCGTCAGACATCGAAACCGATCTGCTGGATCGCGACATCCCTTTCAGTCTGGAAGCGGAACGAGCTTTGTTGGGTAGTGTGATGCTGTTGCCCGACACTCTTGATGAAGTGATCTCCATGGTGCGGATTAACGACTTCTACGACGATGCGAATCGCAAACTATTCATTCAGATCAGCGAGATGTATGGCGCGGGTCACAAAATCGACCCGATGCTGCTGCGGCAGCGACTTAAAGACTCTGGTGAGCTTGATGAAATCGGCGGTGCAGCCTATTTGACTCAAGTCTTTACTCAAGTTCCTCATGCGGCTCATGCGTCATACTATGCCAGAATCATTGAAGAGAAATCGATTCAGCGACAATTGATCTTCGCCTGTACCGATATCCTGAAGACTGCGTACCAGCCGGAAGATGAAACCGCCAAACTGCTGAGCGACGCGGAACAACAAATTTTTGCGATTCGCGAAAAGCGTCACTCGAAAACCATGGCCTCGGTTGAAGACGTGTTACATCAGGCCATGGATCGATTAGAAGCTCGAATCCGTGGCGACGTGATGGAAGGGACGGTCGACACTGGCTTCACCGATCTAGACAAATTGACAGGCGGGATGCACGCATCTGAATTGCTGATCCTGGCAGCTCGACCCAGTATGGGTAAAACTGCCTTCGCGATGAACATTGCTGAGAATGTTGTCCGAGTAGGCGGGCAGCCGACGCTGTTTGTCAGCTTGGAAATGTCGGCCATCGAATTGATCGAGCGTATGTTGTGCAGTGTCTCTCGAGTCAACAGTCATCGTTTGCGGAATGGAACGATCGGAGCTGATGATCGCAAGCGACTGGTTAAGACCGCATCGGAATTGAGTCAGGTTCCATTCTTTGTCGACGACTCGCCTTCTCGAACTGTTTCCGAAATTGCAGCGGCTGCCAGAAGGATTAAGCGGCAACAAAAGTCACTGGGCTTGATTGTGATTGACTATTTGCAGCTGATTGAGCCAGACAATTCGAAAGACCCTCGGCAAGAACAAGTTGCCAAGATTGCTCGGCGCTTAAAGGGTCTTGCTCGCGAACTGGCGGTACCCATTTTGTGTCTCTCCCAATTGAACCGTCAATCGGAAGACACCAAAGACAACCGTCCCAAATTACATCACTTGCGAGAATCCGGTGCGATTGAGCAAGACGCCGATGTTGTGATGTTTGTGCACCGTCCCGAATATTTCTTGAAGGGCGAGGCTCGTGATGAAGTTGCCGGTCAAGCTCAAATCCTCATCGAGAAACAGCGAAACGGCCCCACAGGAGACGTCGAACTCACCTGGCAGCGCGAGTTTACTCGGTTTGACAATCGAGCCGCCAACCGACACGACGAGTTTGACAACTACGAAGACGTCGAATTCGAATTCAACTAGGAACGTTGAATTTCCCATGCCAACACCCAACATCTTTCGGGCCAACGGCGCAATCGTTTGTTTCGAGCCTGGCAGTTATTTCCGGGCCAACACCCAATCGTTTTTTGGCCACTGCCCAATCATATCCCGAACGAACATCCCAAACCGTTTACCGAACCAACATCCCCACCGTATCCTGAGCCAACCCCCCCAACATTTTTCGGGCCAACGGCCCAGCAGTTT
>CAZOXC010000873.1:0-1931 GCA_964583205.1 uncultured Pirellulaceae bacterium
AACATACGCTGCTTGAGCAGAATCAACTCATCGAAGTACTCGGCCGCCGTGGCCAGGTCATGATGAACGACGACAACGGTCTTCCCTTTCTCTCTGGACTGCGTGAGCACTTCCAGGATCGCTCGCTCCGTCGCCGCATCCACACCGGCAAAGGGCTCGTCCAACAGAAGAATATTTGCATCCTGTGCCAACGCTCGAGCCATAAATACTCGCTGCTGTTGGCCGCCCGACAGTTGTCCGATCTGGCGATGCCGAAATTCGCTCATGCGAACCTGCTCCAAAGCTGCGTCCACAACCTTGTAGTCCTGCCGATTCAATTCACGCCACCAGGGCTTGGAACCGTAACGACCCATCAAAGCGACTTCACGAACTGTAATCGGAAAGTCCCAATCCACACTGCCTCGCTGCGGAACATAGGCCACCTGGCCCTTACAACGCGAAACCTCTTCGCCAAAAATCTTCACCCGCCCCACGTCAGGAGTCACGAATCCCAGAATGGACTTGATCAACGTCGACTTGCCAGAACCATTCGGTCCGATCACACCTACAATCCGGCCGGGACGCAGCGCCAACGTGATGTCCAGCAAGGCCGGCACCGGACCATAGCTGACCGTCAAATCATTGACCTCGATCGCAAATGGACTGTCGGATTGTTGGTTCAGTTGAATCATGTCTACAGTTTAGTGGCTGGAGTGTTGAGCCGGTTGTTCGACGACGTTAAGTGAAACCAGCGCCGAGACAACTCCGGGCGCTGACGACCAAACGGTCTCGCTACTAAGCACCGTTTCGCCTTCCAGGATTTTGACTTGTATTGCTCGAGCAATCGCTGATTGATTCACTGGTTGAGTCTCCGTGTTGGGGTTATCGAGCGAAAATTCGCTGGCTACATTGGAGACTTGCTCAGCCGGGCACACCGCTACAAAAAAGTCGTTCAATCCCAATTTGACACCCTCTACATTTTCGATTCTCCGAGTTACACCTGCTGCCAGCTCGTCAGATTCGTAAAGTATTTTCCCTCGAAACTCGATAACCAATCCGCTCTGCTGGAAGTCGTCACTGGCGGCGTTGAAGGTAGATGTAATCTCCAGCGTGTAGGAACTTTCCGAGTCAACTTCTTCCACGATGTTTCTACCGACTGACAGAGTGCCAAGAAACTGAATGTAACTCCAGGTTCCTCCCAGAATCACAACACACAGAACAACTGCCAGAATTGGACGCATTATTTCAGCCCTTCGACAATCGTCAGTACATTCTCCCGCATCATGCCGATGTAAGTTTCTCCAGCCGTACCCTCGCTTCCCATCGCATCGGAGTACAACGTACCGCCGATTTCAACACCCGCGTCATTGGCGATTTCACTGATGGTTCGAAAGTCCAGGGAAGTCTCCAGGAAAATTGACTTCACACCAAGTTCGCGGATAGTATCGATCACGTCCTGCCGACGTTCGATGCTTATTCCAGACAGCTCCTCGGTCGTCCAGCCAGCCGGGCTCTCGGATCGAAACCCGTATGCCTCACAAAAATAACCAAACGCATCGTGGTGAGTCACCAACACACGCTTGTTCGCCGGAATCGCCGAAACTTGACGTTGAATCCAGGTGTGCAAGGCCGCCAATTGAGACAAATAAAGTTGGGCGCGAGCTTCGAATTTTTCTTTGTTATCCGGATCAACTTCTACCACCGCATTGAGTATGTTCTTCACATAAATGGCTGAGCTTCTAGGATCAAACCAGGCATGGGGATCCTGAACCTGCTCACCATCTTCATCCAGATCAATTGCCTTGACGCCCGTCACACAATTGATCAAACGGACGTTGGCTGCCTCCGCCAGATTTTCCATCCATTGATGCCCTTCCAGATTCCAACCGTTCTGAGCACAAAGATCAGCACCTGCGACCAATCTGGAATCACTTGGCTTAACTTCATAACGG
>CAZOXC010000874.1:0-1930 GCA_964583205.1 uncultured Pirellulaceae bacterium
CGCACGAACGAAGGCTATCAGCTTTGGGACCGGGCGGTTTGAATCGTAAGCGTGCGGGTTTTGAAGTTCGTGACGTTCACATTTCTCACTATGGTCGAATTTGTCCGATCGAGACGCCTGAAGGTACGAACATTGGTCTGATTTCCAGCCTGGCGATCTATGCCAGTGTGGATGACTATGGATTTCTGGTGACGCCTTACCTGGAAGTCAAGAAAGGCAAGTTGACAGAAAATCAAGTTTGGTTGCGTGCTGACGAAGAGGCCAATGCTTATGTGGCACCGGCCGATACGCCTGTTGAAGACAATGTGATTGTGGGAAGTAAGGCGCTGGGCGGCAACATTATTGCTCGTCACCAGGCCGACTTCGATCTGGTCTCTCCGGAAAAGGTCGAGTACATCGATATTGCACCCAGTCAGATGGTGGGTGTTTCGGCAGGTCTGATTCCCTTTCTGGAGCATGATGATGCGAACCGCGCCTTGATGGGCTCGAACATGCAGCGTCAAGCAGTGCCGCTGTTGGTTACCGAACCGCCGCTGGTGGGAACGGGTATGGAAGAAGCCGTCGCGCAGAACTCCAGTATGGTTGTGCGAGCCAAGCGAGCTGGAAAGGTGACCTACGTCGATTCGACTCGGATTGAAGTCAACAACGATGTTTATCACTTGAAAAAGTACGCCGGGCTGAACGAGCGAACTTGTTTGAACCAATCGCCCATCGTCAATCTGGGTGACAAGGTCAACAAGGGCGACGTGCTGGCTGATGGTGCGGCTACCTATCGAGGCGTTTTGTCGCTGGGTCGCAATGTGCTGGTCGGTTTCATGTCGTTTGATGGTTACAACTACGAAGATGCGATCATCATTAGCGAAGAGCTGGTGAAAAACGACGTTTATACTTCCATCCATATCGAAGAATTCGATGTGGAGATTCGCGAGACCAAACTGGGGCGTGAAGAATTCACTCGTGATATTCCAAATGTCAGTGAAAAGGCTCTGCGAAATCTGGATGGCAACGGTGTTGTGCAGATCGGAACCTATGTGCGGCCAGGTGATATTCTGGTTGGTAAGGTTTCACCAAAATCAAAAACAGAATTGACACCGGAAGAAAAACTTCTGCATGCGATCTTCGGTCGCGCCGGTGAAGATGTGAAAAACGATTCGCTGGAAGTGCCTTCCGGCATCGAGGGGATCATCATTGATACGCAGCGGTTTGCTCGTACTCTGAGTCTTTCGGACGAAGAGCGCAAAGTAGTCGAACAAGATCGTAAAGCCGCCGAGATGGAAGGTAATGAAGTCATTTCTCATGCCTTCGCAACGTTGGTTGAAGAAATGGAAAAGGTCCTCGGCAAGAAGTTGAATGACGAGGACGGAAACCATCTTGTTCAGGAACGCGACCCCAAGTCGATCGCTGAACAAGCTAACGCGTTTCGGCTGGAGCTACTGGTTGACGGGATGCGCAGCAAAGACCGTGTCGCTCAGTTGGAAGCCGTGCACGGCGAGTTCTGGCCGGCTGTGGAAGCGGCAATCGATATTCGCGACCGCAAGCTGAACAGTATGAAGCGTGGTGACGAACTGCGAAGCGGCGTTCTGCAGATGGTTAAGGTTTACATTGCCACCAAGCGAACCATTTCGGTCGGTGACAAGATGGCCGGGCGTCACGGAAATAAAGGTGTGATTGCCAAAGTGCTTCCGGTCGAGGATATGCCTTATCTGGAAGATGGAACTCCCTTGCAGATCATGCTGAATCCGCTGGGTGTTCCCAGTCGTATGAACGTGGGGCAGATTCTGGAAACCCACTTGGGCTGGGCCGGTGCGAAGCTTGGGTTCCGAGCGGTCACTCCGGTATTTGACGGTGCCAGCGAGTCCACGATTAACGACTGTCTGGAGGCTGCCGGATTGCCCCGACACGGTAAGTCTCGGCTGTACGATGGCCGAAC
>CAZOXC010000875.1:0-1928 GCA_964583205.1 uncultured Pirellulaceae bacterium
GATGATCTGGACCAGTTAGTGGCTCGTCTGCGTCAACAAAGAATTGCCGACTCTAAAAAAGCACTTGTCGAACTGGATCGGTATCGCCGGGAAGCATTGCGTCGCCGACGCCAGAAACATATCGAAGCGAACAAGGATAACCCGGAAGCTACAACTGAACAGGCTCTGGCAGAATTGGATCAAGCACCTTTGGAGTTTAAAAACGCAATTGAGGCTGAACTTTTTTCAACACATGAACGAGAGCAAATTAGCCGCTTGCAGGGATTGGCGTCGGTCAATAAACGTGCCTTTGATTTTCTGGAAGGTTATTCACACATTGCTCAAAAACGCCCGCTCCAAGGGATTAAACTGCTCCAGCAGGCAATCGATTCTCAACCGAATCGACCTTCGCTCTATATTCTGATTGGCGAAACTTACTTGAGACAAAAGTTTCTGGAAAAAGCACAACAGGCATTCGAAAAGTCGCTTGAACTGGATGAGAAAAGCCCCCAATCTCTACTGGGGCTGGCGCGATGTTTCCTGGGCCGACATCAAAATGAAGAGGCTGCCGAAAAATGTCTTGCAGCCATCGGACAGAAATTTCATTATCCCGATGCACATTATTACCTGGGCGTCGCCTTGCACCGACTGGACAAAATTGATCGGGCGATCGACGCGCTTAAACTCTCTGCCGCGCAAAACCCCAACAACAGCCGTGCCTACGGTCGAATTGGATATATCTATCGCACCGTGAGAGATGACCCCGAGCAATCTCAAAAATATCTTGAACTGGCAACTGAGGCTCGCGCAGCAACCAGACAACTCAAGAAAGAGGCGTTTAAATATTCGATTCCCGAATTTGATGACTCGGATGATTCGGCTGTTCGAAAATATTCGCTAAAACAAACCGAAGAGTCCGCTCTACTGAAACTCTCTATCGCCCAGTCGACACCCGATGACATCCGGGCCAGAGCTGGCGATCAAGGTTCCAAACCGATTGTCACTGTGGTTACCGGGTTACCACGTACGGGCACTTCAATGATGATGCAAATGTTACATCAGGGTGGATTGGAAGCCCTTAGCGACGGCAACCGGACTCCTGATGAGGATAACCCTAAAGGATACTTCGAACTGGATCTGACAAAGAAACTGGCAACCCAAAACAACTGGGTGGTCCAGGCCGAGGGTAAGGTGGTCAAAGTCGTTGCACAACTGTTGCGCTATTTGCCCAAGGACCTCAACTATCGCATTATTTTCATGAACCGGCCGCTGAACGAGGTGCTTGCTTCTCAATCGGTCATGCTTGAACGGAACAAATCGAAAGGTGGCAATCTTTCAGATACTCAACTTCAAAAAGTTTTCGTCGCCCAACTGCAACAAGCCATCGATTTGTTAAGAAAAACTCAGATCCGCACAACAAGAATCGATTACCATTCTGTTCTTAAAGATCCTTTGCAAGCCGCGGAAAAGGTCAAGGACTTTTTGGGCATCGACCTGGATACTGCCAAAATGGCGGCCAGCGTTGATCCGTCGTTGCATCGTCAAAAACACAAAGCTCCTACCGAAACTCCCAAGAGTTAGCCCAGCCAGTTTTTAATCCTCGTTAGAATTATCGGACATCCAGATGACGGCTTTATTCAATTCATTGGATAAGGAAATCAACAGAGAGATGATTGAACCAAGTAGTCGTAGAGTGGCCTGAAGATGATTTCAACTACTGACAACAAAATCGATCATATCGTAGTACTGGGCGGTGGCAGCGCCGGGTTTTTGGCTGCCTCTGCAATCGCGGCCAAGTTACCCGAAGTTAAACTGACGGTCGTTCGATCAAAGAAATTGGGCGTGATTGGAGTCGGTGAAGGTACCATCCCTTCGGTGGTCACTTTCCTGCATCGGTTTTTGGGATTGGACATTCATGAATTCAATCGGCAAGTACGTCCCAGTATCAA
>CAZOXC010000876.1:0-1926 GCA_964583205.1 uncultured Pirellulaceae bacterium
GCTCATAGGGCGAAGTGAATTGGAAGCCTTGGGTGGCATGAGGAAAAAATTGCGGTGGACAAGAGTGCTGCTGAAAACTTTGAGGTGGGCAACAGCCTGGCTGTGCAAAATGAGGCTGAACGAATCGAGGTTGAACGTATCTTGGTGGACAGCACATCGGTTGGCCACAAGCCGGTTGGCAATGACGATGGAATGGCCCGCAGTGGCTTTGGAAAACAGGTGCGGGCTGATAAACCGGACCTTGATAACAACCGTATTGGGCTGAAGCTGGCGAGATGCTTAACATTGTCAAGGCAACGAAAGCGCAAAGTGCGACGAGGACTCTCATTTGATTCTCCAGGATTGAAAAGTTAACTTGGAGCAAGTTAGCAATCTGGAGAATGTGATGCAAATGGGTTATTGGCCGATAGCCATTAGGTATTTCTGCCCCCTCAGGTACAGTTTACCCTCAGAAATTGCGGGTGAAGAGAGGATCTTCATGTCAGTTTGATTTACATAAATTTGTTCAAATTCTGGTCCTGATTTCACTACCACGATTTGGCCGTTTTCACTTGGTAGAAAAATATGGCCATCGGCGGCGAGCGGCGATGCAACAAAGCTGAGAGGGCGAGTCTTCCCTTCGTCGTTTAGACCGCCTTTTAGCCTCTTCTGATAGACGCGTTTTCCGGTTGAGATTTGGTAGCAGCTCATCACTCCAATATTGCTGCAAACATAAAAATAGTCACCGTATGCGATCGGCGAGGGCATGTAGGGACCACCTCGGCGATGGGACCAGGCAATATAATTGGAAGTGCTTTGGCCTTCGTCCAGATTCAACTCGCCTTGCGCGTCAGTAGAAATCGCATAGATCGGCATGATCGGCGAATAGCCGGCAGTTACAAAGATTTTGTTTTGGGCGACAAAAGGTGTGGGCGTGACAATCTCCGAGTTTTCGGCCGTGAAGGACCAGACTTCTTCGCCAGTCCGCGCATCATAGCCACGGATTCCTTTGGTCCCGTTAGTCGCAACCATGGTTCGGCCATCGAATTCGTAAAGCACGGGCGAAGACCAGCCAGGAATTTCATCACGTTTGGTCCGCCAGACTTCTTCACCATCTGCCAAGTTGTAGGCTGCGATAAACGAGCCGGATTGTATGTCACATTGAACGATGACCAGGTTTTCATAAATCACCGGCGACGCTGCGAATCCCCATTGGTACTCGGTGTCATAGAACCAGCCACTATCCAGAAAGCCCAGATCCTTTTCCCATTTCAATTCACCTGAATGGTCATAGCAATACAGCCCTTCGGAACCGAAAAATGCAATCAGCAGTTCGTCGTTACAGGCGACTGTGGGATTGGCATGAGTTGACTTCAAATGTCTTTTTACCTGAGGCACTTTCTTGCAAGCAGTTTTTTGCCAGAGAATGTCGCCCGAATTCTTATCCACGCATAACACCAGGAACTCGTGCTCGGATTCATCATCCACAGAATCGACACTGCCATAGTTCCCGATTTGAATCGAGTCGTTATCGGTACCGCTGATTGCCGAGGTCAAAAACAGTTTGTCGCCCCAGATCGAAGGACAGCTATGCCCTAAGCCGGGTAGTTCGATCTTCCAGGCAATGTTCTCCTGGTTTTCCAAATCCCAGGTTACTGGCGGTGCTTGCCCATCCGCGACGCCTCGCGAACCTGTGCCTCGAAACTGAGGCCAGTTGGCAGATGAAACTTTCAAATCTTCCAGCCGCGATTCTGCCGACGTGGGTGGGAAGGTGGGTTCGGGCTGGTCAGCCTCGGCTTCATCACTTTTTGATTTGTCAGCTTTTTTGTTTTTGGAGTCCGTTTTATTCCTGGAAGATTCTGTTGGTCGCCGGTCAAAATTGGACTCGCCACCCTTCTCCTTGAGCAGCTCAACGATTTCTTTGTGATTGCCCATTGATGCTCAGGC
>CAZOXC010000877.1:0-1926 GCA_964583205.1 uncultured Pirellulaceae bacterium
TCTTGATGCTGAGTATGTTTGTGATTGCGGCAGCATTGATTCTGGTTTCGCTGCTGTTCCGCCTGGGAATTGAACAGCGCAGTAACGAGATCGGATTGTTGCTGGCCAACGGCTACTCGCAAAAAAAAGTAACTCGAATCTGGTTGACTGAATCGTCTGGGGTCGCCCTGGTCGGTTCGATACTCGGCGCAATCCTGGGCGTCGGTTACGCAGGTCTTATCCTGTACGCGCTCAAAACCTGGTGGGTCGGCGCGATCACAACTCCATTTTTGCAACTTCATATTTCCTGGTGGGTGATTCCGGCCGGGATTCTGTTAGGCACGATGGTCAGTCTGGGCACAATTTACTGGGCGATTCGTCAATCGCGCGGGCAACCAGTGCGTGGATTACTGGCTGGCCGATGGGAGACTCGAGCACCCGGTAAGTTTCGCAGCAGATTGATGATGGGTTTGGTGGTGTTTGCAATTGTTTGCGCAATTGGAACTTCGATTGCGGCCACGATGCTGGCCGGAGAAACTCAAGCGATCGCGTTTATGTTTGTCGGCTTTCTGGTGTTGGTCGTATTGTTGATCCTGGTCTGGCAACAATTTGCTCGCCCGAGTTCAGCTAACCAGGTATCGTCGACCAGTCTGGGGGCTCTGGCCAACTCCAATGCTCGTCGCAATCCGCTGCGCAGCACGCTGACGATTGGACTGGTGGCGGTCGCCGCTTTTTTGATTTTGGCCATCAGTTCGTTTCGGCAACAACCGACTGAGGCGGGTACGGCCGGTTTCGATTATGTGGGCCAGACCAGCCAACCTGTGTTTACGGATTTCTCGACGGAGGCTGGACGCGAGGAGTTGTTCGGCAACCAATCTTTGTCTGCGGATACCTCGGTGTTGCCCTTGCGATTCAAGTCCGGTGAAGATGCCAGTTGCAATAACCTTTATCAATCGACGCAACCAAGAGTCCTGGGAGTTACTCCCGAATTTGTAGATTACTTTGATCAAACTGATCAATCCTTTGCCTGGTACGCTTCAGTTGGCAAAGGCGAAGCGGCAAAAAAGAATCCATGGCATGTTTTGAACGAGCCAGTAGATGGTGGGGCCGTGCCAGTCGTCATTGATAAGAACACGGCCTGGTACAGTTTGAAAATATATTTGCCTGGGCAGACTTTTGATATCGAGTTCGCGACTGGCGAGAAGGTCACATTCATCCTGGTTGGTCTGCTGGATAACACCTTGTTGCAAGGCAGTTTGCTGGTGAGTGAGAAGCACTTTGAAGAACGATTCACAGACATCAGCGGCTACCGATATTTTCTGGTCAAGACGAATCAGGATGCTGGCGACCAGATTGACAAGTTGGCAAACGCCTTGGGCGACCAGGGCTTTGAAGCTCGTTCCGCGGACAAAATGCTGGCTGGGTTTCTGGCAGTGCAGAATACTTATCTGACAACGTTTCAAAGTCTGGGGGCGCTGGGGTTGTTGCTGGGTACCTTTGGGTTGATGGCGGTTCAATTGAGAAACGTGTTTGAGCGTCGTCGAGAGTTGGCGGTGATGCGGGCTGTGGGTTATTCTCGAAATCGTCTGGCCGGGATGGTGTTACGCGAGAACATGATGTTGTTGACCTTGGGTTTGGGGATCGGAATTCTGGCCGCATTGGTGGCCACGCTGCCGCATCTGTTTCTCAATCGAGCTACATTGCCATGGCGCGAACTCCTGGCCGTGTTTGCGGTCATATTGGTCGTGGGCTTGATTACAAGTTGGCTGGCTTCCCGGCGGATACAACAGACTGACTTGATTCAGTCATTGCGAGTCTAGGATTCAGGTTAGGCGGCAATTTCGGAAGTGGATGAAGTGAGCGGATTGCCGTCAATTCTCGAATCAGGGCCGCAAGTTAGGACTTGTAGATGGCACCAACCTGTTGATAAAATCTTGCTTCTGCAAA
>CAZOXC010000878.1:0-1923 GCA_964583205.1 uncultured Pirellulaceae bacterium
GCTACGCCTGGTTGGTCGAGTTTCGTCCACCGGTCCTGCGAGCGGCAATTTTGATTTCGATTTTCTGCGCGGCAAAGCTGATGGGGCGCAGAGGCCTTTCCTTTAATTCGCTGGGCTGTGCTGCCTTGGTCGTAATATTGTTCAATCCGACCCAGGTTCTCATTATCGGAGCGCAACTCTCTTTTCTGGCGGTTGCTTCAATTTCATTCTTTTATTTTGTTGTGGCTCCTCGTCCGATTGTCGATCCGCTTGACCGGCTGATTCAGCGGACTCGTCCTCGGCACCAGCAAATTGGCAAAGAGTTTTTTCTGGTTGCCAAGCGCGCATTTTTTGTTTCGGCGGTCGTTTGGTTGATCGCCGCGCCACTGGTTGCCGAACGGTTTCATATCGTGGCACCGATTGCATTGATCATTAACCCGCTGATCATCCTGCCTTTGACGGCCGGCTTGCTTTGTGGGTTCGCCGTTCTGGTATTTGGTCAAGTCTTCCCGCCGATCGCCGATTTTTTTGGAAGCGGTTGTGATTTCTTTTTACGGATAATTGAAAACATGATCAGCGTCAGCGCCAACCTGCCGGCGGGGCACTGGTGGACGTCCGGACCAGGACTGGCGGCAACTTCGATTTTTTATCTAGGCTTGTTGATCCTGATTGTGTTCCCAGTGACTCGCTTACCCAAACGCTGGGCACTTGCCAGCCTTCCTTGCTGGTTGGCATTCTGCGTTTTCATTCCGGGTTTAATCAAGGAGTATCAGACCAAGGAGAATGGACTTGCCTGCACGTTTATCGACGTCGGGCACGGGACAAGTGTGCTGGTTGAATGTCCGGATGGGAAAACCGTGCTGTACGACTGCGGCAGTTTTGGATCATCCAATCAAGCAGTTCGTAAAATCAGCGGCGTGTTGTGGGAACGGGAAATTGATCGAATAGACTTGCTGGTGCTTTCCCATGCGGACCTGGACCATTACAACGCGATACCTGGCTTGCTGGATCGTTTCGCAATCTCGACGGCATTGGTTTCACCAGTATCGATCGGTGCTGAATCCGACAACCGCTTCATCGAAGTCGTCAATGAGCTGGAATCCAATGGAATTGTCGTAGAACCGGCCTGGACCGGAAGCACAATCGATCCGGGAAACGGCATGTCCATCGAGTTTCTCAACCCACCGAAACAAGGCACGCTGGATAGCGACAACTCGGACAGCCTGGTGATGGCGATCGAGTATCAAGGGCAATCGATTCTGCTGCCCGGAGATCTGGATGGGAGGGGATTGAAAATTTTGATGTCAAATTCGCCTCGACATTTCGATATCGTGATGGCCGCCCATCATGGCAGCCGGCATAGTGACCCGCCGGGGTTCATCAAATGGAGTCGACCGGATTTATTCGTTGTCAGCGGCGACTCGGATGACGTCAGTCTTGAAACGCTTCAATTTCTGGACGCAAATAATCAGCCCTGGCTACAGACTTCAGACCAGGGCGCGATTCGGGTGGAGTTGACTGAAACTGGATGGCAAGCGTTTGCCTGGCATCCTTTGAAATGGTCACAATCGCAACTGCAAAAGACACATGAAACGGTCGTCGTTCAAGTTACCCCGATTCGTCAGCATGAATATACTCGCGCCAACGCACAATAAATGCAGCCAGCACCAGGCAGACGATCGGAATCGCGATCAGAAACGAAATGCTGCCAACCAGTGACGTGCTCCCGTATATTGTAACGAACTCCTGTTTCCGAATCGGGAACCAATTCCATTCGAATAAATAGGTCGACAACGAAAACAGATGAAAGCCTCCGTTGACTTTGTTGATATTCGCTGGGATCCAGGCGAAACCCATTTCACCAACAATGATGTAACAAGCACCGAAGACCATCGAGCGGCGCGAAAAGATGACTCCAATTAATGAAAATATTGCAGCGTAGAT
>CAZOXC010000879.1:0-1920 GCA_964583205.1 uncultured Pirellulaceae bacterium
GTGAAGGGGAAAAGCCGAAAGTTGTATTTCGAGATTATCAACTGGCTAACCTGTTGATCGATGCTGATGAACACGATCGAGCCATCGTTGTCGCGCCAGTACGCGAATCATCCTATCGTAGTTCTCGTCAGGCCGGGATCTTGCAGATTTTTCTGGACAAAGGTAATCACATCGAGGCCGTCGAATACTTGATCAATATTGCAAAGTCTGGCGAATGGCGTTCAGTAGATTCCGAGCCGGCTGCCAACCTGGGACTGGAGCTGGGGCTGGAGCACTTGATTGAGGTTTGCGATTCGATTGCTGAACCCGGCGAGGGCTCGACAAATAAACTCAATTTGCAAAACGATTTCGTACGAATCTTGTCGCGTCTAATCGATGCCGGACAATTTGAAATGGCCAACGATTTCTGGGCATTCGCATCGCAAAAGCTGGATAGTAGAGGCGAAAACGATTTTTCATCCAGCTCATGGTTATATTTGATTCGTGGCTATAAATGGGAAACCAAACAGTGGGAACTGATTTCTGAAATGCTCCCGGATGCGGACGAGATGCAGCGCTTCATCACTATCAAGTTTGCCAAGCAGGGTTTGGTCGACAAAGTGATCCAGCGAGTCACAACACTTGAGTCGCATCAAGAACATTATGGCTCTGTCAAAGACGCCTGGTCGTTCCTGCTTTCTGGTGGCCATTATGACGAAGTTCAAAAGTACGCGAAGTCGACAGAGGATACCGTTCTTCAGGATATGGCGTTGAATACAAAGGTCTGGCACTTGAGTTCTGCTGGACTGCATGATGATGCTCTGGATCTGGTCAGGAACATTCAGGAACCTTACGAGCGTGCGAATCAATTGCTTGCCGTTGCCCGCAACAAGTCTTACCGGGAACTGAATGCCGTTCGAAAAATTCTCAACTGGTTGGAGGAGACTGCTCAGTTTCGCGACAACAAAGTTTACTGGCCGGTGGCGATTGAGAACGATCAGGTCTCCCATGATCTTTACAGCGGCACTGCCGGAATTCTATTGTTCCTGGAAGAGGCGATGAGAGAGAACGGCAATTACCGCATGTCCAATCTGGTAAGTCATGCCGGGCGAACTTTGTGCGACGAAGTATCCCTGTTGGACGAGAACAGTGACCCCGGATTCTACACAGGTTATTCCGGCATTGGGTTCGCATTGTTGAACACCTATGTGAAATCGGCTCACAATCATCATGTTGACGCCGGAGAAGTTCGCCGTGCGATCCTGCGTTGCATCGAGCTGCTTGATCAAAGCGCGATCGAAATGGATTCTGATTCTTATCGAGCGATCCACTGGAATGACTCGACCGACCTGATCAGTGGCTCCGCTGGAATCGGTTGGTTTTTGATTACCGCCTCCGACAGATTTGAACGAGCTCTATGCAAGGAATTGGCAATCGCCGCCGCAGATGGATTGTTGTTGAACGCTCAGTCGTTTGAGGAACAGGGAATTGCTTGCAAAAAATGGATGATGAATTCGGAATTTGATCGCGAGATGCCGAACTACTCGCACGGCACAGCCGGGGTTTGCGAATTCCTGATAGCGGCCCACAACTTGTCGATGGACAAGGCTTTCAGAACGGACATGCGCTATGACGGACGGTTTCTGGAGGCAGCTCAGCAGGGCGCAAACTATTTGCGACTGATTTCGAACAAGCATTCTGGAAACGGCTTGATTCCTCATCATTTTCCGGAAGGCGAAGACTTGTTTTATCTGGGTTGGTGCCATGGACCCGTGGGAACCTGCATGCTGCTCGATCAGATGCATTTGCTGGAATCGGAAAGCAACTGGAGTCAACTAAGTGATGCCGGCAAGGAATATTTGTTGGGGGCTGGGTTGAGCCGTGATCGCACTGCTGGTTTTTGGAATAACGTAGGGATCTGTTGTGGAAGCTCCGGCGTCG
>CAZOXC010000880.1:0-1917 GCA_964583205.1 uncultured Pirellulaceae bacterium
GTGCTAGATCGAGTGGCGGTAGCTTCACTGGTGGTGGCGGATTTGGCGGAAGCAACTTTCGCCGACCGAGGTTGAGTCCATCTCAACTTGCCGAACAGGCACTACTTGAAGCCAAGTTGGCTGCCGATCTGCAGAAGCAGCAAGCTGAATTGGAAGTTCAGCGCCGCCAAGAGTTCCTCACTCAACTTGGACGAGAACCCAACAGCCGCACCAACAAAAGGCAGATCCGAGCGGCTTTTGAAGAAGCTCAGAACAACTATCGAGCACTCAATCAGAGTCAAGTTTCGGCCAACGAGTTGGGTTTCCTAAAACAGCCATTCCGCCTGCGAAAGGATACTCTGGACCACCAGGATCGTAGTGTAAAGTGGACTTCCGTATTGCAAGAGCCCGAGTTCAAAGACATTGTTGAGTCATTAGATCTCAGCATCATGGAAAACTCGGTTACGAATTCCGAAGAAGCGACCGCCTTTGTCAAACAACTTTCGGAACTCAATCAAAAGCTGAATCAAGCGGCAGTTCGAGGTGATGTTCAAAGGAACGATTTCGCACACGCTCGCAGACTGATCTCCGGTTTGGCCAACGAAGTCGAAGCATCGGGGATCTCGCTGACGCCTGATGTCGACTCGGACAAGATTGCCGGAAACCAAGCTGGCCAAAATAATGGCGGCACTAACTCTCCAATCACTGCCGGTGGCAACGGAAGTGGTCGTCGATAAAAAAAGAGTTCTGCGTCAGGGACTTAAGGATTTGATCAGGAACTCTGGAATTGGAGAATTCTCTGGCTTCTAACCGACGTTTTGCAGGCCAGATGCAATTCCCTTAATCGAACTGGCGATAGCTCGTTGCAACATACTGCTTTCCTCGGCCGTCAACGAGTCACCGCGCCGCGACTTCTCCAACAATGCGACCTGAAAGTAATTCAATGGATCCACGTATGGATTGCGCATCTGGATACTCCGCTTGAGCCAACTCTCGGTCTCCAGGATTTCCTGCTTGTCGGTGACCAGTAACACCTGTTCCTGCGATAGAACAAACTCTTCTTTGATCAAATCGAATACTGGACGAATCGATTCTTCGGCCAGTAGCGAATACAGTTGCGAAATATTGATGTCGGCTCGAGCAATCCCCAGGTGGATATTGTTAAACGTGGCCTTAAAGAATGGCCATTCTGAATACATTTCCTGAAGTTCGCTCATACGGCTGGCGTTGTCACCCACCCATTCGCGGATTGCCGATCCAACTCCGAACCAACTGGGAATGTTGGTCCGAGACTGGGTCCAGGCAAACACCCAGGGAATCGCTCGCAGATCATCAAGCTTATTCGAGGCTTTGCGCTTCGATGGTCGAGATCCAATATTGAGTTCGCCGATTTGATCAATCGGTGACGCCTGATTGAAGTACGCCACAAAATCTTCACGCTCGACCAATTCGCGATACCGGGAAAAAGCCACTGCGCTCAATTCGTCCATGATTTCGGACCAGCGAGGCAGTTTGTCAAAACGAGGACGACGGCCCGCAGAACAAAGAACTGCGTTGACAAGTTGCTGCAGATGCCGGTGAGCAATTTGTGGATTCGAATATCGGGAACTGACCACCTCGCCCTGCTCAGTAATTCGAATCCGTCCCCGGATCGATTCGGGCGGCTGCGCCAGGATCGCTCGATTGGCTGGACCACCTCCCCGACCAAGCGATCCACCTCGGCCATGAAACAACGTCAAGCTGACATTGTGCTCCTCGCATACCGCTGCCAACTCGCGCTGCGCTTTGAACAGCATCCAGTTGGCCCGCAAATAGCCTCCGTCTTTGTTACTGTCGCTGTAGCCGATCATGATCTGCTGCTGGCCGTTTCGCTGTTTCAAATGATCGGCGTAGACCGGATTGGTAAACATGCGAGCCATGATCTGCGGCGCGTTATTC
>CAZOXC010000881.1:0-1916 GCA_964583205.1 uncultured Pirellulaceae bacterium
GGAAATCGTAAATAAAGCAACTCATTGTGTTGCCGTCTGCCTTGATTCGAGAATTGAACAGACTAGCCGCCAGAAAATTCGGACGCCGGTAACTCACTTCCCAGGAATGATGCTCTTCCATCAAGCGACCAACCAGTCGGTACGTTAGATAGAGAGCTGCTCGATCCGAGTAGCTTTGGGTGGAGCTGTATTCTGCCTGTAGTTGCTGAAAAATTTCCTGCGCAGACAGGTTGTCTGCCTGGTTCGTTGAGGCTTGTTGCTCGATTTCCGGTTGGCAGCCGGTTGCAAACAAAATGCAGATGCAAAGCAGTGCCAGACAGGGGCGATTTGATTTCGTCATATTCCGTTACAACGACTTAAGAACTACGATTAAATTTCGAACGAAATTAGAATCAATCACCTGATTTGCGTAAACATTGATCTTTATCCGAATTGCCGATGTCCAAACTGCCTATTTCCGATTTGGCCCAGGAATACCGAGCCTTTCAAGCGGGAAATCGCTATGTAAACCTGCCCTACGAAGCGTTGAAAATCGCCGGGGCTGATCGAGCAACCTTTTTGCACAACTTTTGCACAGCCAACATTAAAGTGTTTGAGCCTGGCGCCGGCAGCGAATTGTTCGTTCTGAACGTGAAAGGAAAAATTCTCTGTTTTGGCTACGTGCTGGTCGATGCCGAGCATTTCATCCTGCTGATTCCGGAAGGACATAGTGACAATTTGATCACGCATCTGGACCGTTACATCATTCGAGAAGACGTGAGTTTGTCTAAATCCAGTTCGCCCGTTCGTTTGTTCCGGCCATCTGATTCGGATAGCCAGTTTTCAGATTCAAGCGGTTATCTGGATTACCTTCCTGTATCAAGCGACGTTCCGTTTGCGGTTGTCAATTCTGGCCTTACAGCCGAGCAGGATTTGGTAGCTTTGATTGGAGATGAAGATTTGGCCAGGGCGGAAGACTGGTTTCAGTCCCGTGAAATTTCAAACGCGCCAGCAGAAGTTTTCGAGCTTGCTCGAATTCAGCAGGGCACGCCGATCTTTGGGCGGGACATAACGGAAGAGAATTTGCCACAGGAAATTCAGCGCGATGAGTTGGCGATTTCTTTCACCAAGGGTTGTTACCTGGGCCAGGAAACGGTGGCACGAATTGATGCGTTGGGTCGAGTCAACAAGTTCCTGGTGTCGGTCAATATCGAAGGACAGGAATTGCCCGATGTGGGCAGTGAGTTGTTTGACGACGATGATTCAAGTATTGGCAAGTTGACCTCGGTCGCAATATCGCCCAGAACGGAAACTGATTTGTCGATTGTTGGTCTGGCGATTGTCAAAAGAAAGTTTGCCGCGCCCGGTACCGTGCTGACTTGCCAATTTGATAATAAAGCGGCTCGAATCACCGTGTTGAATCGAAGTTAGTTTTACTGCCGACAGGAATCAAATGAAAATAGTTGGGTTGATCGGTGGAACGTCCTGGCATTCAACGATCGAGTATTACCGTTACATCAATGAATTCGTCAACAACCACTTTGGTGACAATACGAATCCGCCCTTGATGCTCTACACATTGAACCAGTCGTTGATTCATGAAAGTCAAAGAAAGGGTGATTGGGCGACGATTTCCGAGATGATTCTGGATGCGGCAGACCGTCTTCAGCGAGGCGGGGCAGAAGCTTTGATGATGTGTGCGAACACACCGCACAAAGTGTTTGATGTTGTAAACGCGCAGACGTCGGTTCCCATGATCCATATTTGCGATACAACGGCGGATGCGATTCGAGCCAAAGGACTTTCCAGAGCCGGCCTGATTGGGACTCGCTTTTCCATGCAGGAAAAATTTCTGGTGGATCGATTTGCCATGAGTGGTGTTGAGGTTCTGACTCCAGAACCAGAAAATGAAATCGTAGAACTGCATCGAATCGTTC
>CAZOXC010000882.1:0-1912 GCA_964583205.1 uncultured Pirellulaceae bacterium
GTCTGGGAGTGTGATGTCGATTGCCATAGTTCAATTTCAATATGCGAAAGTGTTGTCGAATTCTGTGATGTTTATTCAAGTGAAAAATCGAGCTTGATTTTTTTATCAAGCGTACAAAGGATCAATCTTTTCAGGGTCATAATCCAGGTCCTTGATAGCCTTGGCGACGGCCTTTTTGTCAATTTCGCCTCGCTGACTCAATTCGTACAGCGTAGCGATGACGATGGATTCCGCATCCACTTCGAAATGGCGACGCAGGGTTGGGCGAGTATCACTTCGTCCCATTCCATCGGTACCCAGAACTCGGAAACTGGTAGGAATCCAGCTGCGGATTTGTTCGGTGTGAGCTCGAACATAATCGCTGGCCGCGATCACCGGACCCTTGATTCCTTTAAGTGTTTGTTCCAGATAACTGGTTTGTGGTTTCTTGTCAGGATGCAGCATGTTCAAGCGAGCAGTCTCCTGAGCATTACGAGCCAACTGGGTGTAGCTGGTTGCGCTCCACACGTTACTGGCGATCTTGTACTGTTCGGCCAGAATTTCCTGGGCTCGCAAGACCTGCATCATGATCGCACCGCTACCGAACAATTCGACTTCATTTTCGGCGCCTTTGACTTTAGCCTGGCGGAATTTGTAGAGGCCATTGATGATGCCATCTTCACATCCGGCTGGCATCTCGGGCATCTCGTAGTTTTCGTTGCCCACCATCAGATAATAAATGGCCGTATCGCCTTCGCTGTAAAGCTTTTTCAGTCCGTCAGCAATAATCACTGCGGTTTCGTAGTGGAATGCCGGATCGAACGAGCGAACGGTTGGGAAACAAGTCGCAAACAGCAGGCTGTTACCATCCTGGTGTTGCAGGCCTTCGCCGTTCAGAGTCGTACGGCCAGCAGTCGCACCCAGCAGGAACCCTTTGGCTCGCATATCGGCGGCCGCCCAAACCAGATCAGCGATTCGCTGGAATCCGAACATCGAATAGAAGATGTAAAACGGAATCATGTTGATGCCGTGAGCACAGTAAGCGGTTCCGGCAGCGTTGAAAGACGACATTGAGCCGGCCTCAGAAATTCCCTCTTCCAGAAGTTGCCCGTCTTTGGCTTCTCGATAGGGTGTCAGTCCATCCGCATCGACCGGTTCGTATTTTTGTCCGGCGTGCGCGTAAATGCCGATCTCCTGGAACATCCCTTCCATACCAAAGGTTCGAGATTCATCGGGAACGATCGGTACGATGTTCTTGCCAATTTTTTTGTCGCGGCACAAACGTGTCAGCAAACGCACCACGCCCATGGTTGTCGACATGGATTTGCCGGTGTCACGATCAATGACCTTGCGCATGTCCTCGAAGGTCGGCACTTCCATCTTCGGATGTTCGGTCGCTCGAGTCGGCACGAATCCGCCAAGAGCCTCACGTCGTTCCTTGAGGTATTTGATTTCGGTGCTGTCTTCAGCGGGCTTGTAAAACGGTGCATCGGCAACTTCTTCGTCGGAAATTGGAATTCCAAACCGGTTGCGGAATTCGATAATTTCATCGGTCTCTGCCGTCTTTGCATTGTGAGCCTTGTTGAGACCCTCGCCGATATCACCAAGCCCGTAACCCTTAATGGTTTTGGCAAGGATCACGGTCGGTTGGCCTTTGTGATCGATGGCGGCTTTGAATGCTGCATAAACCTTTTCAGGATCGTGACCACCACGACGCAAACGAGCCAGTTTGTCGTCAGACAAGTTCTTGACCAGCTCACGCAACTCGGGATGCTCGCCAAAGAAATGATCACGAATGTACTCGCCACCCGAGGAGACATATTTCTGATATTGGCCATCGACGATTTCGCCCATTCGTTTAACCAACAGGCCTTTGTCGTCTTTTTCCAGTAGCGGATCCCAGTCGTCGCCCCAGATCACCTTGATGACATTC
>CAZOXC010000883.1:0-1909 GCA_964583205.1 uncultured Pirellulaceae bacterium
ATCGAATTCCTGCGGGACGTGTGCAAGAACTTTCCCGTCAACATGATGATGGCCAAGGACTCGGTCAAAAGCCGGTTGGAAGGCGAAAACGGCATCAGCTACACCGAATTCAGCTACATGCTGCTGCAAGCCTACGATTTTGTGCACTTGTTCCGCGAACACGGTTGTGAGTTGCAAATCGGTGGCAGCGACCAATGGGGCAATATCACTGCCGGCATTGATCTGGGACGCCGCATGACCAGCCAGCAACTCTACGGCTTGACCAACCCGCTGCTGACCAAATCCGATGGCGGAAAAATGGGCAAGACGGAATCCGGCGCTGTCTGGCTGTCGGCAGACAAGACCAGCCCCTACAAATTCTACCAATACTGGATCAACGTGGCCGACGAAGATGCTGGCAAGTGCCTGCGCTTTCTCACGGAACTGGATCATGACGAAATCAAGTCGCTCGATGAATCGCGCGAAAGCGAACCGCATCAGCGAACCAGTCAAAAGCGATTGGCCGAAGCAATGACCCAGATGCTGCACGGTGAAGCAGGTCTGACCGCTGCCAAACAGGCAACCGAGATCTTCTTTGGAGCTGAAATCAACGACCTGGATGACAACGCACTGGGCCAGATTTTTGGTGACGTTCCCAGCCATACCGAGTCCAGATCGAAACTGGCTGGCGATGGCATTCCCTTGATCGAAGCATTTGTTGCCACTGGCCTGGCGAAAAGCAAAGGCGAGGGCAAACGAACGCTTGAACAGGGCGGAGCCAACGTGAACAACCGCAAGATTACTGACATTGCATACACACTCACAGAAAGTGATCTGGCGAGCCAATCAATGATCGTCTTGCGAAGCGGCAAGAAGAAGTACGCGATTCTGAAATTCGAATAAAAAACCGGACGACGTTCAAAAACGAACTATCGCCCGGCCGCCGGTGCGCGAGCCACAACTTCATAAGGACTCAGTCGGTGCTAACTGGTCTTATGAAAGTACACCGATTCCCAGATCCATTAGTTGCTGTGAGCCGACACCTGGCTGGCTCGTCAACTCGCCGCCTGTTGACCCGAAATCCAAAGCGGATGCCTGGGGCGGACCAAAATTCAGATCCAGACTGAATTGCGAGTTCAAACCAATCGACATATAAGGCGTTCCTGGAACTTGATCCAAACTCAAATTTGGCATCTCCGGCAACTCCAGATCCAGATTGGGCAGGTCAGGCAAGCCAACTGGCGAGTTACTCATGGTTCTTTGCATCGAAGTTGAACGATTCATTTCCATCGACATGAAATCGTTCGAGAACGAAAACTGTTGGGAAGTTTCCGCAGACTCGGTCGTCGTCGTGATCCGCTGACCAGCCAGGTTTTCCGAATCCATTTGGGTCAAGCTACTGGATCGAAACGACGACATTTCCAGGTCAAACGCATCCGTGTTCATCTGAAAAACACTGGATTCCGAATTGAACAGCGATTCAAACTGAAAATCACCAGTCGGAACCAAACTATCGTCGGCAGAATCTCCCGGCACCAGCGGATTCGGGTCCGCCCGAAAACTCAACGCATTGCTGGTTTGTTTGCCATTGAAACTGAACTCGGACTCAGACCCCGGCTGGGGAATCACACTGAACGACCGGGTTAGGTCGCTGCGCTGCATCTCAAAATTGCCAAACTCGTTTCCCCAACTGAACTGGCTACTCTGCTCGGTTTGCTGATTTTCGAATCCGCCGTTTGAGTTTTGTAAATACTGCAAAGCTCGATCAGCAATTAAATCGAATGATGGCATGTGGTTCTCCTCAAAGAATTTTTTCCTGTTTCATGAACCGAAATACGTCGGCCAACGAATATACATTGCGCGATCCAGAGGGAACTTGCGGCAAGTATCAGATCTTGCTGCAAAAACATGGGGAGAGACGGGAGTGGAG
>CAZOXC010000884.1:0-1904 GCA_964583205.1 uncultured Pirellulaceae bacterium
TCTCTCCTGCTTTCGCGAGTATCTCCGGATTGGCAATGTCCAATCCATCGACTGATAATTTATTCGACATCAGACGCCTGAGCAGCCAAGGCCTAACCTCCTTTAGCAATTGATTCGCCGCAAGTCGGTTGGTGATTTGCTGAAACACGCCATCAAAATACTCCTGAAACTCTTCCAGAAGTTCTTTTGTCGGGACTTTGAGTTCCAGTTTTTCAAGAAATGCCCAATCAGCCCGTGGCATTTTGGTGCCTTTGGACGCGACTGTCGCCAGCTCAATAAAAGTATCGCTGAACACCGTGTACAGAAGGAACGCTTCATGCACTGAATCAGTTGGTCTCAGGACAATCGCATCGGTCGAACACACTCCAGCCACATGAGCCAAGACTACTTTGTGAAGGTAAGGTCGGATCTTACAGAACAAGATATCCCGTTCTTTAAAACGAAGTTTGTTGCTGTCAATCGACGCGACGGTTGTGTGGTTTCCAAGCGCGATGGATTTCCGAGGAAGATGCTCCAGTCCAACATAAAGCTCGTCATCTCGGAGGTCTTCTCTTTTCACACTCGAACGCACCTCTTTGGCAAAGGTCGAAATTGGACGGACACTCCAGCCTTTTGGCACTCCTTTCGTAAATTCAGTGCTTTCGTAACCGGGAAACCGCATACGTACAAACCACTCGCGATAAATCTCGCCCGCCATCGCCTGTAAAATTGCAATACGATCGTCATTGTTCTGGATGAGTTGGTCGTACGCAGCCAGAACTGCTGCTACCTTTTTCTGTTCTTTGGGAGGCTCAGGAATCGCTAGTTTATGAAGCACATTTCGGTTGACTCCGGGCACAGCTCCAGCCGAGTTGAAATTCTCAGAGAGCACAGTCTTCAGGAAGTAGTAAATGAACCGTGCATCGTTTCCTTTAAAATCCTGAACATACAAACTAGTATTAAGAGGCCAGAACTCGCCTTCAACAAAAAAAACCTCGCCAAGAGTTCCATAGCGACCAGTTACAACGCCGGGGCCACTTACTTTCGCGGAGTTATGTTTGCCGGTAATTCCGCTCGACGAAATGATCGGATACGGACCATCGACTCTGTCGCGGGCTGGTAGGTCGTAACCCCTTTTGAGATTGACGAATCGACCCAGTCTGAGCTTTTCTTTCATTGCGAGTCACCCGCCATCAAATCTGTGTTTTTGAAAATCACTGATTCAAGATTACGGGACTGTTGCCCTAGTTTTGAGAGTTGCTCGTTCATCTCGGTCATGTAGTCGATGAACTCTTCTTCAGTCTTGCCATCCTCTTCAATCACTACGCCGACATATCGCCCTGGATTGAGAGAATAGTCTTGCTCGTCAACGTCGTCTTGACTCGCCAACTTACATAATCCTGTGACGTCCTCGTACACTGCGTCAGGAAATCTCTCTTGAAGCCATTGAATGTGGATGAATTTTATTTCCGCGTTTCGCACTTCTCCATGAAGCAGTTTTAGTCTTCGCTTGGCGACCTTTAAGTTTTTGGACGCGATCCTAGATCCATTCGCGGCGTTTGCTCGCTTTTGCTCTTGCCTCACAATCCGATCCAGCGACTTCAACCCTTCATGCAAGGCTTCAAAGAACGGATCGAATGACTCACGCAATTTGTGCTGGGCTTTGTTTTGCTTGTCGACCTCGGCATCCGACTTAGTATTGTTCTCGCCGTGCTTCTCCATGTACTTGTCATAGCTGGTTTGCAGCTTCTTCAGGCCCTTCCACTGCTTGACCAGCGAGTCGACGGCCTGTTTGGCTTCCGCCGCGATCTCTTCGCCGTCAAGCACTTCCAGCACTTGCTCCGCGACCGGCCCGACTCGCTCCTGAGTTTCCTGCAGCTTTTCCATCCCCTCGCGGAAATAGCGGTCGATCAGCTCCACAAACC
>CAZOXC010000885.1:0-1902 GCA_964583205.1 uncultured Pirellulaceae bacterium
CTCGTCAATCGGACCAGCCACCGCTGTTCGAATCGCTTGCGTATGCTCGTGGGCCGCGGTGGTACGCTGGGCGATCAACAATTCCAGCGTGTTCAAAGCGACGGCAATATCCCGAGCAAAAATTTCCAACAACTGCAAATCGCTTTCGGCAAACGCGCTGACCTTGGGACTCTCCACATTCAACGATCCGATCACCTGATCATGGAATATCAAAGGCACGGTCAAGGAACTCTTGGCGTTGGAGAGACCCTGAACGTACAACGGATCATTGCTGGTATCTTCGCAAAGATAACTCTTGCCAGTCGCACAAACGAATCCGGAAACTCCATTGCCGCTGGAACGAGCATACAGCGGTCGCAAACTTTCTTCAGCGTCGATCCCCACACTTAACAACGTCGCCAGCTTGAGCGTCTTTTGATCGATTAAACGGATCTCGACGACATCAAAATTGAGCAAATCCTGTGTGTAATGAATAATATTGGCCTTGAGCAACTCAATACGCTCGCTGACTCCCATCTGAAAAACTTCTTCTGGAGTCAAGTCCGCCAATTCGTTGCCGGCGCGATGAATGGACTCCAGCTTTTCCAGATGCAGCATCTCTGAAGTTACGTCGCGCATCGTCAGCACAACGAACTCCTCGTTTTCACCGTCATCAATCGGGATCGCCCGCAACTGAAAAAAATTGTGCTCGCCGGTCTTGATGGTTGTCTTGCACAACCGGCCAGTCTTCAACGCGGTCGATAGCGGGGTGTAAACCGGACCCAGAACTTCGGGGTTGCCCAGCGCTTCGTAAAAATCAATCCCGATCAACGAGATGCCACCGAACCAGTCGTTCATTCGACAATTCGACCACTTGATCATGTTGTCTTTGTCGACGACCGCCACTCCATCGGGCATCTTTTGCAGCACGTTCGAACCGCTTGCCAACTCCAACAACCCACTTTGTTGCTTGAGCACCTCCGAAGGAAGAATCACGCCTTCGATGTTTTCGTCCTCAAGTGTCTTGCGGACTTCAGCAATCGAACTGGCAGAAATCACTTCACACCCGCTCGAGATCTCTCCAAATCCGTCTGCAGTGCTTAGACCCTGCTTGAGTACAACGAATTTTGGAGGGTTTGTAGACATTTTCAGAGACGGTTAGAGATTCTGCGCCGCCAAAGTCGGTCGACTGGCTGTTCAAACGGTTTAATTGTCTGCGGATCGAGTGCAAACATTGAGTATCGGCGGCAAATAAGATGAACTTGGTTACAATTTGATTTGTCGGATAACAGTCAGACTGCAAACGCAGTCGCGAGTTCCCGATTACTCAATAAGAAACTACAATTTTGAATTCGACAAGTTTGTTTTTTTGAATATTGCGTGCCTTTTTGATTGGCGATCAATCCGGCAAGCTTGCCTGGTTCCAAAAGTCGGTTCTAATTCCTCCGTCAATCTGATTGGCACAGTTTCAAACAGCCCAGTTAGCGTGAATCTCTCACCCTTAACTGGTAAACAGCGGCAGATTGAATTTCGCTGGTTATTCACGATCATTAATTCCACCCGGTCAACTTCTTAATTGAGGCAGGCGTTGCGGCGCCCAATCGAATTATGGCGCGAAAGAAAAAACGTAAAAAAATTCGAACTGACCTCCGAAAAAAGTACGATGATCCCGCGCGCCAGAAAGGATTCACTCGACGCTTTAACCAACAAGACACCGATGAAGATCAGAATCTGGTCGAGCGAGTCTCTGGCAAGGGCCGTTTGACTCGCAAAAGAACCGTTCATGGAACCGAAGTAGAATCGGAAGAAGCCGGGTATCAAATTCTGCTGGATGTCGACACTTCCAACTGCATTGCTGGACGAGTCCTGCGGGTTCACGGATTGACCACGATCGTCCGCGACGCCGACGGTAACGAATACGAA
>CAZOXC010000886.1:0-1899 GCA_964583205.1 uncultured Pirellulaceae bacterium
GAACACGAAACCCGACAAACGTTCAATCAGTTGATCAATTTCCTGTGAGAGCGAGTCAGCGATTTCCAAACCGCCCTCGGTCCAGTTAAACAGCTGATTGATCAGCCGGTTAATCTCTCCCCGAGCCAATTCCAACAGCAAATCATAGGGTTCGCTTTTGATCGGCAGTGTGGCCGTCGAAACGACGATCTCGCCAAAAGATTCAAAAGGCAGAGCCATGAGTAAACGGCCAGACTCGGGCGTATTCCGTTGGATGGTGAGAATTTCATCCTGCCTGGAAACCTGACAAGGCCAGGGAACGCTCTCAATTCCCATCATGAAGATCGTTTCCAGCGTTTCAACACCAAACCTCGGATCGTCAGGAATTACGAACTTGATCTGGTCCATGCGGAACGTCAATTATTGGCGAATGAATTGAAGAATTAACCACCCATATGGTACTTGGAAATTCGTTGGCGAACTACGGCTGACTCGGTTTGAATGGGGCTCTGAAGGTAGAAAATTTGGTTGAAGTTAGGAATGCGAGGTCCTTCCCACGTCGAACTGTCTCGATAAAATTAATGGTTTGTGAACTGAGCTAATTCTGCAGGCAGGAACACTCATGACTACGTTGTTGAGACAGGGAAAAGTTCGAGATGTGTATGATCTCGGCGAAGAATTATTGATGGTTGCGTCTGACCGAATCAGCGCATTTGATTGGATACTTCCAACGGAAATTCCCGATAAAGGGCGGGTGTTGACGCAAATTAGCCTGTTTTGGTTTAACTATTTAGGTGTAAACAATCATTTGATCAGCACCGATTTCGACGATTCGCAGATCCCTGCCGGCCTGACTCGGGAATACCTGGAAGGCCGCAGCATGGTGGTCAAAAAATGCCAGGTAGTTCCGTTTGAATGTGTTGTTCGAGGGTATCTGGTTGGTTCAGGCTGGAAAGATTATCAGGCGACTGGTGCCGTTTGCGGAATTGAGCTGGCAGAGAACCTGCAAAATTGTGCGAAGTTGCCCGAACCGATTTTTACCCCGGCTACCAAGGCCGAAGAGGGGCACGACGAAAACGTTTCGTTTGAGTACATGGCCGAGCACTTGGGCGAGGACACAACGACCTGGCTGAAAAATCAGAGTGTTGATGTATATCGTCGAGCAGCCGACTACGCCGCCGAAAAGGGAATTATTCTTGCTGATACCAAGTTCGAGTGGGGGCATCACAATCAGGAGTTGATCTTGATCGACGAAGTGTTGACTCCAGACAGTTCCCGATTTTGGCCCGCCGATGATTATCAGGAAGGGCGCAACCAGGCTTCGTACGACAAGCAATTCGTGCGCGAATTCCTGGAGACAACAGATTGGGACAAGAATAGCACTCCGCCTGATCTTCCGGCTGAAATCGTCGATCGAACTCGGGCAAAGTATATTGAAGCTTACGAGCGGCTGACCGAATCGGCTTTTCCATGGAAGTAAACGAGCTGGCGATGCAAGTCAGAATGCCGGACAGAAAATCAGGGCCGCTTGTGATGCGGCCTTTTTTTATTGCCATAGCCCGGCCTTAGCGAACAAGAATGGGAACTGTGAAATGCCATTTGAATTGCGCCACCAGATCTCTCAATTGGCCGACTCGAAATTTTGGCTTCAGTTGTGCGACGGCTTTAGTTTGACTGAAGAAACTCCCCTGGCCGATCTTTCGTCAGGCGACTCCAGGAAGTTTGATCGGGATGACAATTGGCATGTCTGTAAGGAGCTAATCGCCGAAGAAGGATATTTTGTCTACCACGAGTGGTTCGATACGGATTTTGTTGATCGACTGGCGGGTGGGATCTTGAAACTGCGTGACGAGGGAATTCCGCCGGTTTTTTGTTTTGTTTACGACGAGTCTTGTATTATTCTCACTCTTTTATTAGCAA
>CAZOXC010000887.1:0-1898 GCA_964583205.1 uncultured Pirellulaceae bacterium
CAAAGAAGTCGGCTACAACCACGAAGACGGAGCCATCCGCATCATCATGACCGGCAATGCCACCGACGCTGCCGACATCCAGCAACACGTCTTCACCAAGCGAAACAAGAAACGGCTCGAAAAGCGATTCAAAGACCCCGATGATCCGCTCAAGATCGTGATTGTCCGTGATATGTGGCTGACCGGTTTCGATGCTCCCTGCTGCCATACGATGTACGTGGACAAACCAATGAGTGGCCACAACCTGATGCAGGCCATCGCTCGCGTGAATCGCGTCTTCAAAGACAAACCCGGCGGTGTCGTTGTCGACTACATCGGCATCGGTAGCGAACTGAAACAGGCGCTCAAGACCTACACCGACGCCAAAGGAAAAGGCCAGCCAACACTCAAGGCCGAAGAGGCCCTGCGAGTCCTACACGAGAAGATGGACGCAGTGCGCGGCATGTTTCACGGCTTTGACTACTCAGGCTACCGCAACAACGCTCTCGAACTGCTTCCGCCCGCCGCCAACCACGTCCTTGGTATCGAGAAGAAGAACGACAAGACGGGCAAGCAACGCTTCCTCGACGTCATGGCGTCGGTCAGCAAAGCCTATTCACTCTGCAGCACGCTAGACGAAGCCGCCGCATACCATTTGGAAATCGCATTCCTGTCCGCCGTAAGAGCCGCGATCGTCAAGCATACGTCAGTCGATCAAAAGCTGGTTCAGGACAACAAGAACTCGGCAATGAAACAGATCCTCGATAACGCGGTTGTATCCGAAGGCGTCGTCGATGTGTTCCAACTGGCCAACCTCGACAAACCCAACATCGCTCTGCTTTCAGACGAGTTCCTTGAAGAAGTACGCAACATGCCGCTGAAAAATCTCGCGGTTGAACTGCTCGAGAAACTTCTCAAAGACGAAATCCGCGGCCGCATGTCGCGCAATGTTGTTCAGGAAAAAGCGTACACCGACCGCCTGATGGAAACCCTTCGCCGCTACCACAATCGCAGCATCGAAACGGCTCAGGTCATCGAAGAGATGATCCAGATGGCGAAGGAATTTCAGGAACGCCTCAAGCGTGAAGAAGAGCTCGACCTCAGCCACGACGAACTCGCGTTCTACGACGCCTTGGCCAACAACCAAAGCGCTGTTCGCGAACTTGGCGATGAGATTCTCAAAAAAATAGCTGTTGAGCTCACTGAGAAACTGCGCAAGAGTACTTCAGTTGACTGGCAGCATCGCGATAGTGTTCGTGCCAAACTACGAAATCTCATTCGGCGACTTTTGAGACGATACAAGTATCCACCTGATGATGCTCCGGAAGCGATCAAGCTAGTGATGCGACAGGCTGAGGCCCTGGCAGACGAGTGGTCGACAAAATCTGACTGACCAAAAGTTGAGATTCAATCCAGTGATGTAAGATGACAAAATTAGGCAGACTTGAACGAACACTCCGCTTCTTTCAACACAACTAAAGCACTTTCGCAACATTGGATGAATATTTCAATTGGTCGAAGCGGTTTTGGCTTGGCTGCCATTGCATCGTTGTGGGATTCGCAGTCTGGCAGCTATGACAAGCACGAAGTTCGAGCTGAATTTGGTTTGTTCGACGAAAATGCCAAGAAGTATTTTTCCCAACTCGAGGAAGAGAGACAATCAATCGAAAGTGAATTGGGAGAGGCGCTCACCTGGCACAGTGCGGAAAACAAAAAGGCGTGTAAAGTCTACGTCCGATCCACGGTAGACCTCCACGATCGTTCGCGGTGGAACGAGTATCACAAATGGCATGTTGAGAAACTCGCAGCACTTAAGAGAGTCTTCGCACCGCGTGTCAAAGTGCTCCAAGTAGTTGAAGAATAGGTGGTGAATCACTGGATAACGCAAAGGTTATAGATGGCCTAGAGTACCGGGACAT
>CAZOXC010000888.1:0-1898 GCA_964583205.1 uncultured Pirellulaceae bacterium
CTACATGAACCGGGTTCTCAATGCCTGGGGTGTCGACGGACACAACAGTCACACCAATATCTGTTCGGCCGGTGCTCGATTTGGTTACGCCATCTGGCATGGCCACGACCGCCCCTCGCCCGACCACGCCAACGCGGACTTTATTCTGTTGGTGTCGGCTCACCTGGAATCCGGTCACTACTTCAATCCACACGCTCAGCGGATCGTGGAAGGTTTGATGAGCGGTGCCGAACTGGCCGTGATGGATCCTCGCTTGTCAAACACAGCCAGCGCGGCCGATCACTGGATGCCAACCTTTCCCGGCAGCGAAGCCGCAGTTCTGTTGGCGATGGCCAAAGTGATCATCGAAGAAGGGATGTACAACGAGTGGTTTTTGACGAACTGGGTCAACTGGCAGGACTACCTGGCCAGGAAGCACCCCGACAAACCACAGCAGTTTTCCACTTTTATCGAGTGCCTGAAACAGGAATACGCCCAGTACACTCCCGAGTTCGCCGAGGCCGAATCAGGTGTTAGCGCCCAGCAAATCGTTGAGGTTGCTCGCAAGATCGGTCGAGCGGGGACTCGCTTCGCAACTCACAACTGGCGGAGCGCCGCCAGCGGGAACCTTGGTGGATGGGCCGTGTCTCGCAGTTTGCACTTTTTGAATGTGCTCACCGGCAGTGTCGGTACCGAGGGTGGAACTTCGCCCAATGGCTGGAACAAATTTCACCCTGAATTTTTCGATACGCCGCCTGCACACAAATTCTGGAATGAACTTCACTTCCCCAACGAATACCCGCTGGCTCACTACGAGATGAGCTTCCTGTTGCCGCATTTTCTCAAACAGAATCGCGGCAAGATGGACGTTTATTTTTCTCGAGTCTTCAATCCAGTCTGGAGTTACCCGGACGGATTCAGTTGGGTGGAGATGCTGACCGACGAAGAAAAGGTAGGTCTGCACATCGCACTCACTCCGACCTGGAATGAAACGGCCTACTTTGCGGACTATGTGTTGCCGATGGGGCATGCCAGCGAACGCCATGACTTGAACAGCTACGAAACGCATAGCGGATTGTGGATCGCCTTTCGACAGCCAATTCTTCGAGAAGCTGCGCGACGACAGGGCAAGCCAGTCGAGTTCACCTACCAGAGCAATCCGGGAGAAGTCTGGGAAGAGGATGAATTCTGGATCGAACTTTCCTGGCGCATCGATCAGACCGGTTCGCTCGGCATCCGTGATCACTTCATTTCGCCATACCGAACCGGCGAAAAGATCACGATCGACGAGTACTATCAATACATCTTCGAAAAGACTCCGGGACTTCCCGAGAAGGCTGCCGAAGAAAACTTGACGCCGCTGGACTACATGCGCAAATACGGCGCATTCGAAGTCGAGGAAAAGGTTTATCAAAAGCACATGCAGGTTCTCGACGAAGAGGCCATGCGTGACACGGCCGTCAGTACCGGGTCGGGTAAGATCTCCAAAGACGGTGTGACGGTCGGTGTTCAGGTCGATGGTGAACCTCGAGCTGGCTTTCCCACTCCATCCCGCCGACAGGAATTTCATTCGCAGACTCTTGTGGACTGGGGCTGGCCTGAATTTGAAATACCGACTTACATCAAATCGCATATTCATCACGATCAAATCGATTCTGACAAGAATGAATTTGTCCTGGTGCCCACGTATCGCCTGCCGACACTGATCCACTCGCGCAGTGGTAATGCCAAGTGGTTGGCTGAAATTGCCAACCGCAATCCGCTGTGGATCCATACGTCGGACGCCGCACGACTCAACCTGGACAATGGCGGACTTGTGCGAATTGCGACTGAAATCGGCTTCTTTGTGAATTACGCCTGGGTCACCGAAGCGATCAAGCCCGGCATCGTTTGTTGTTCACACCATCTGGGACGTTGGC
>CAZOXC010000889.1:0-1898 GCA_964583205.1 uncultured Pirellulaceae bacterium
GGGATATTCTCCCAAGCTTTGGTGGCATTTTGAAATTCCTTTACAACAGTATTGTATTGCTGTTCGGCGGCAGCTCCGCTACCAAAGCTCTGTTTCATGATGCAGTACTTTAGTTTGGTATCCGATTTCCATCGCACGATCTTCCCGCCTTCCTTTTCCGAAACCAGCCTGGTGTCGGCTTGAGCTGCAATCGCCTTACGAATGGCTTCCGGCATCGATTGTAATGATCGCCATTTGGCAAACTGATGGTTCACATCCGCTGCGTATACCAGTAGTTGGTCTTCATTGACCCGACGGTCGCCTTCGACAAAGTAGTAGGTCATACCGCCAAGACTCATCTTCGGCAAAGATTTCTTGAGTTCTTTGTACAGCTTCGTATCTAGTTCTTCTCGGAGCTTGGGTACGGTACTGAAAAATTCAGCCGCAGCAGTCTGGATTCTTGTCGTGCGTGTCTTCTTCTGTCCCATCAATGGTTCTGGGTTCAGCGTGATGGTCGAAAGCACGATTAGGAAAGCGGTCGTTGGTAGGTAGCGTGACATAGAGTTTGTCCCCATTCTGTTAGGTATTGGCTGGATTCGCCGCGGTCAACCCATGCTGGGCAAGGGCGCCAAAGAGTGAATTGAGCACGACAAAGAGTTAGAAAACGGCTTGCTCGGCCAAGTCGTCACAACAATCCAAGGATTGCTAGCGAGTCGAAACAACAACCGTGTAAGGCTGCGACCTTCCTACACTGAATTGGTGAGGAGTTACGGATACTGTCCAATTGCCCGACCCAGGACCGTACAGATCGATTCCTTCGACGTTGTTGAATCGATCGGGCGTGTTGCCGTTTGCATCGCGACTTGAGTGAACGACACCCGAAGGAGATGTAATGTTCAGATCAAGATCGTTCTGAAGGCTCGCCGCAGGAGGGTCCGCCCAAAGCAAAGTGACTCGCAATTCGTTCAAGTCAGCAGTGACAGGAATTGTGTAGTTGTTCCGTTCTCCCCGCGAAACTGATCCCGAATCATCAAACTGAAAGTTGTCTTCTATTGCGCGTCGAAGATTGATGAGTCCCCAGCCGGATCGGAAATTCGGTCGAGAACCTTGATGCGGGTCAGCGGAGTTGATCAAGATTCCTTTCACCAATTCAGCAGATGGCGTAGTGACACCGTTGTCGACAAGTGATTGTCGAACGAGCGTAGCGCAGCCTGCACTTAATGGGGCCGCCATGGATGTCCCGCCCGAAAACGTAAACATCTGGTTTTCCGTGCTATTTACCCCCGCAATATTCAGATTTGACAATGGGGCCCAACTTGAGAACGTAGTTACCCTGACTTGATCCAAGAACAACTCAAACGGCCTTGAGAGTCCTGTAGCCTCTTCGACAACTACAGCAAAGCGAACATCATTTCCTTGTAGTTGTTGTGGAATCGATGTGGCAAGCTGTGTCCAATGCCCGAACTGTCTTTGAAATACATCATCGATGGTGAAAAGCGTTCCGCCAACTTCAACGCCCACCTGAATGCTATCGATCTGAGAAGCCTCCCCGCGAAACGAGAGTTCAAGACGTAGTGGATGCCCGTTCGGCAGATTAATTCTGGGACCCTTCAGAATGTCTTGAAAGCCAATGCCGCTGGGCCGCGAGAATCGAAACGATCGAATTCCGTTCAGCGCGTTTGCAGAATCCGAATTCATCTGAATGCCGCTGGTGGCTGACCACTCTCCAAGTGATGGACCAATGGAGGCGGACTCGAGGTCGTCATCCCAAACGACTTGCTCAGCCTGTGTTTTCGCGGAAGCAATGAATGTTCCTGGCGCAACAAGATCAGGCTTCACTCGTAGGTCACCCGTCGGGCCAACGGAACTGAACTCAGCCAAATCGCCCACATCGTCAGAAATCAGTCCGCCAATTGGAC
>CAZOXC010000890.1:0-1896 GCA_964583205.1 uncultured Pirellulaceae bacterium
CGTACGTATTGGGTAAACTCTTCGTGCGTTTCAGTCTCCGGCAGAGCAACTTCGACCTCGTCCCACCACTCAGGCAGTTCCAGCAGAAACAGTTTTTCCTGAATTCGAAACTCGACGACTCGTGGCATAGGCGAGGAGTCATTGGTGACATCTTCCTGCCCAAACGCGTTAGAACTAATCGCGCATAAACTAAACGCAGTCAAACTAACGACAACGAGCCACAGGTAACCAGGCGAAAAAAAGTATTGCATCAACCAGCGATCAGGAATTTCGATATTTGCGAGGAAACCCGAGTATCAACCATTCGATTTTCCCAGTCAAACCAAATCCGAGTCAGCTGGCAACATTCAACCTAGAAAGAGACAAAGCGGAACAAGTTTCGGACTGGCTGCCCGTCAACATAGGCCTTCGGTTGTCCCAGGATTCCTTGACCAACATAGGTACCCGGTGGCAGATTCTGGTAGCGAGTCAAAATTGAGTTAGAACCAACGGCGCCTTGAAATGCTGGATAACCGGTAACCGGATTGACTTGCCGACACCCGTTGCAACCGAACAGACCTCGATTGGCAAATGCCTGTTGAGTGGGCTGTGTAGTCGTCCCCAATACCGGAATCTGATTTGCCGCATTCCCATTAAAGGCACCCAGGTTGTTGCCCCCCCACACAGCGCCCTGCGGTTGAGCGACGCCTTGCGGCTGAACGGCTGGCTGCGACTGAACAGTTGGCTGGGAAAAATTCTCTGGTGGAGGTTGCAAAACGGATTGAGGTGAACGAGCCACTCGTTGCGGGATGACACCGGCTTGATTCGTCACCGGTATTGCGAAGGATTGATTCGCGGTTTGACGAAAGTCCGTTTGCACCGTTGATGAGACCACGGTTTGTGTTGCCTGACCGGGACGTGACAATGACGAAACAGTCGTTCCGTTTTTCAGTCTGGATGTTGACTGGATAAACTCCTGCCCATGCCCACTGAAATTCTGATCGGATGACCGATTCTCCGACTGACCATAAAGCGGGACTGCCGAGCACAAAATCAAGGCGCAAACCAAGCCAGCTAATTTTCTTGTGGATCGATTCATTGGGGTTAATCTCTAATTGGACGCGTTTTGAACTGGTCGCTTACCAAATACGATCATGAAACCCAACATTAATATCACTCCCACAGCAAACACTACTGACAGGACTAAGGGCAGATTCCATTCAAAGTAAGCGGCAATTCCTACGGGCAACGTCCCAAAAAAGATCGAAATTATTCCTACGAAAATTGCGTAGGGCATCTGCGTGCGAACGTGGGCAATGTGATTGCAACTGCTGGCTTGAGATGACAGCACTGTCGTATCCGAAATCGGAGAACAGTGGTCACCGAAGATTGAACCGGATATGACGCTCGCAATCGCACACAACATCACGGGGTGATCAGGAGGACAAGCACCAGGGTTGTTTCCGAACAACTGCAGTGTCGTGAGGCTGTAAGTCACGTTGATCACAACGGGTGCCATAATCCCCATCGTGCCCCAACTGGAACCGGTCGCGAATGCCACAAAGGCTGACAGTATGAACACGGTCGTCGGCAACCAGATTACCGAGACGATATTCTTCCAGATGAAAAACATCTGATCGCTCCAACCTTCGGGTTTGGTTTCCATAGTCAACAGGTTTGCAATATAGTCCTGTGTGCCCAGGTTTCCGACCGAGGTCAAATCCGACAACACCCAGGCTAACCAGAGAATCGCCATCGCGGGAATCACAAGCTTGACTCCGTCCCAGGCCGCATTGAATAACTCGCTGCCAGTCATGATCTTCTGCATGATTGGCAACACCAGTGCACAAATCAGCCCCAACAAAGATGCATACACCAGTGCGATATAAGAGTCACCACTACTGAAGACATTAAAAA
>CAZOXC010000891.1:0-1891 GCA_964583205.1 uncultured Pirellulaceae bacterium
TTATTCGGGCGACCCAAAACCATTGCCCAGCACAAGCGAAGTTGATCTATCTGAAATCATTGCCTGGCAGCACAATGGCGTCGGTGTCAGCCAGCGAGGTGTGTATTCGAGTGGTCGAACTAATCGAGTTGCGGTCAGCGACCGTCAGCAATCAATGTCGCTTGCCAACATGTATCAAACGATCCCTGTCAGCGAATTAGGAAATGAAGAAATTCGGTTTCGTTTTCAAGCTCGAGTTGCCACTGGTTCTGCCAAGTTGCAAGGCTGGCTTCAAGTGTTTCGCAAGTCACGGCGTGCCGGTTTGTTTAGAAACATGGCTCGCAATCCAATTGAAAAATCAGAATGGGATGAATACGAGCTGAGTGGCAGGGTCGATGAAGATGCGACTGAGATCAGGCTGGGTGTGATGATGCAAGGTGTTGGCGAAGTTCGTTTGGACGACTTCAACTTGGAAAAGAAAGTTGGCGACGAGTGGGAGGAGATTGCGATTCCGAACGGCGGGTTCGAGTCGAAGAATCTGGACGATTGGGAGCAGACAGGCGAGGGTTTCGAATTTTCGATCAAAGAGAATGATACTGTCGAAGGTGAGCAGTTGGCCATCATTCAGCGAGTTGCTCAGGCTGGTTCGGGCAAGCTGTTCGATTTTATCCCGGAGTTGGGTGAGGTTGTCGATGCGGAAGTTGCCGAGGGAGTTCGCATACGCATGCCCCTGGTGTTGCCAATCAGCCATGAATATCAGTTGGGTGATGACCCGGAAACGGACTTTGTGATCCGGGATGTGAGCGTGCAGCCGGTCGATTTCGAGAATCATCAAGTGATCTGTTGTGCTTCAACGATCGTGGCCTGGAATGTGTTTCAGCATTTTTATCCCTACTTTGATGTTGTGGATACTGATTGGGAACAAGTTTTGGATCGTTCGTTAAGTGATGCGGTGAAGTGTGACACTCGCAAAGAATGTGTGAACACGATTCGCCGTCTGGTGGCGGAGTTGCAGGATGGGCACGGACATGTTGCGGACCAGCGTCAAGTATTCGACGATCTCCGATTCCTGCAGGCTCGGTTTGCCTGGGTCGAAGAGCAGGTCGTTGTTACCGAAAGCGATGATGAAAACCTGCAGCCGGGCGATGTCGTCATCAATTATGACTCGCAGGATGCCACCGAAAAGCTTGGCGAGTTAATGAGTCTGCATTCCGGTGGCGCACCCTGGCGACGTTTGCGAGCACTGGGTGAGTTGGAACAGGGGAAGGTGGGAGAGCCGCTCAAGCTGACGATTCGGCGGGATGGCGAGTTGATTGATTTGGAGATTGAGTTGGTCAAGCGGCGTCGTTTTGTTCGCGCCAGTGAAGACAAAATCAAAGTATTGGTCGAAGGCGGCGAGGCGGGTGGTGCGATCTATTATGTCGATTTTCGGCAAGTGACACCGGATGATTTGCAACCAGTGCTTGACGACCTGGCGGAAGCTCGGGGGATCGTTTTCGACGTGCGAGGTTATCCGCGCGGTGGTGAGATGGTGTTTAGACACATGACAGACCAAGTTCTCAAGTCGGCGAAATGGCAAATTCCGCAGCAGATCAAACCGGACCGCAGCGAGATGACAAACTTTGATACCGAAGGCCGCTGGGAGTTGTCGCCGCTGGAACCGCAGTTCCAGGGCAAGTTTATTTTTTTGACGGATGAGAGTGCGATCAGTTATGCGGAAAGTTGCATGGCGATTGTTTCTCATTACCAGCTGGGAGAAATTATTGGCTCGCCGACTGCTGGTGCTAACGGGAATGTGAATCCATTCGATCTTCCCGGCGCGTTAAGAGTAAGTTGGACGGGAATGCGAGTGATCAATCATGACGATTCGCAGCATCATTTGCTGGGTGTGCAACCTACGATTCCAATGCGT
>CAZOXC010000892.1:0-1890 GCA_964583205.1 uncultured Pirellulaceae bacterium
GGTTTATCGAGCCCTTCGGATATTTGCAGTTGGCACAGGAAATCGCCGAAAGTCGAAAACCTGACGGGATTCAGGGGAACGATACTGCGGAAATCTTTAAAAATGAAGGCTTTGATGCGGTCAAGGGAGCCGGTGGTACTCTAACCGTCGCTCATGAAAACAATGATCTGGTCCACAATGCTTTTGTGTACGCTCCGCCGATTGCTGAAGCGGGTGAGGATCGTTACCACCGCGCGGCCGCGATGCTGGACTTTGACAATGAGGTGGGCAGCGACCTGCCTCCGCCAGATTGGGTTCCATCCAACGCCTCAACTTACTTTTCCTTCACGTTTGATATCAAAAAAGCCGTCTACAAAGTTGGCTACATCGTAGAAGCACTGGGAGCCAAAGAGGGTTCCTGGGAGTCGACTCTGCAAACGATGAAAAGCGATGTTGATGGACCTCAGATCGACATTCCGCATCTTTGTGAACAGCTTGAGAACCGGATCACGATGATCGCAGCGACTGCGACCGAGCGTCCGCTGACTGAAGCCAGTGAAAGAATCGTTTTCGGTATCAATATCAATGGCGATGAAGCTGTTGTTAAAGACAACGTTAAACGCTGGTTCATGAAAGGTTTCAAAGATGGAAAACCTTATACCGACGAACACGAGGGCGAAGAAATTTGGGTGTTCGATACTTCGGTCGAGGTTGATGATGATACTGGAGAGGAAGTAGATGACCCGCTGATGCTGGCCTTGGAAGGCGATGGGGTTGTAGAAGAAGAGGAAATCGAGAAACCAAAACCACTTTTTGAACGTCGAGTCGGCGTTGTTAAAGATGGAATTCTGCTGATTGGTAATGATGTCGAATACATGAAGGGCATCATCGACCGCATGTCGGCTACACCGGGTCGAGATTTGATTGCGGCATCCGATTATCAGCGAGTCAACCAGTCGCTGAACAGCCTTTCAGATGGTGACGGTGGCGAACCGGTGTTGCGTCAATTCGGCAGACTCGACAAGAGCCTGGAAACGAATTACGCCATGTTGCAGCAAAACAAAATGGGTTCGTCAAAAACCGTTTTGGCACAGTTGCTCAATCAGGTTTTCGAGACTGACGATCCGGAAGTGCCTCGCGAACAGCATATTGATGGGTCGACAATGCCCGAAAGCTACGCCGACGATGTCGCTCCCTACCTGGGTCCCAACGGGATCATTGTCCGAGGTTTTGATGATGGCTGGATGTTCTATGGCTGCATCATGCCAAAAAAAAGTAGCGAACGACTAGCCGAACACGAAGATCCCGAGACACCCGAAAAAGAGAACAAGTAGTTTCGGTCGTCCAGGTTTATTCTTCGACGCTCCAGCGTCGGTCACTCTTCGACGCTCCAGCGTCGGTCACGCAATACGACTTTAGCCCAGAACGGATGCTGCCTTTCGGCTCGCTGCCGCACATCTTCCAGCAGCGTTTTGGTGCTGGGTTGAAGGGAGATTTTGGCCGCACTCGAGGTGGCCGAATCAATCTCGATATCACGCGAGAAATCAACTTGCTCCGGCGACAGGTAAACCGTTGCAAAACCGATGTCGCCTCGCAACCTTATGCGGTTATCCTGAATGCTGCTGGAAACGATCCAGTCGGATTTGCGTTTGGTGTTATCCCAAACGGCCGGATGGATCACGCTTTCCGGTTTCATTCGCTCGATTTCGTACCAGTAGAAAAACCGATCGGTGGATCGCATCACAGAAAACTCGAATCCGCGGATATCGGGCAAGTTTCGTTGTTTGGTATCCATCCAATCGAACATGCGATGGCTCTCTTCGAAGAAACCTTCCGAGCCTCGCCCTTTGAATTCGATAACGAACGTGTCGTTGCCTGAGCGAGTCAAGTACTTGTTCCACAAATTTATGT
>CAZOXC010000893.1:0-1886 GCA_964583205.1 uncultured Pirellulaceae bacterium
GATCGGTGACAACCTCCGAATTCCAACCGTCATCTTCGGCGTTATCAATCGCGGCCCAGCTTTGGCTGTGATCGTCGGCCGTTAGCCAGGTGCGCTCACCGGATCGGCCGCTCGACGAATTCAAGTTCTGATTTTGATTGACGACATTTGAATAGTCACCGATCTCATCGTCAGTGTCCTGGTTCAGATAAACCCAGGCGATGATCCCGAATACTGCCACTGCGCCCAGAAAAACTCCCGCGATGATCGCCGGTGACAGATGCTTCTTTTCAGCGGACGGCAGAGTAGCCCCGCCGGTTTTAGATTTTTGATTGACGGATTCGTCATTGCGATTCGGCTCCGATTTGGAGCGACGCTGCTTGGATTTCTTTTTAGCCATTCGGTTTTCTGGTTGGGAGGCCAGGGGCGTAAGGTCGGCTTGCTTGGGCAAGCACCAATTTGATCAACCTCCGATTCTAATTTTTGCAAGCTAAAACAGCAAACCAGAATTGGCGAGTCTCCCGAAAGCGGGCCGTGATTTTTCAGACGATCGCCGAACAAATGTGTGAAACAAGATGATTGTGTTGAATTGTGCACTTTGAACGAGTACGATTGGTGTGGCAAGGCAATAAACAGGGCGGAATCCAGTCAAACTGCAGTATTCGCAGGTGATACTTGATTAACTGGAACCTGTTCTCTCGAATCAAATCTCAGACCAGAGAAAATGTCATGTACAAAATTGCCTTGGTCCTGTCACTGATGGTGACTCTCTGTGGAATCGGTTCGCTGGCCGAAGCTCAAATCATTAGCCAACCGGCCACCACAGTCCAGCAACCGACTTTTGGAGTTTCGATTGACGCTGATGGCGTGTTGACGACTCCCAGATTTGCTGATGCCGGTGACCCGCTGTTTCAGCGTCGAGCGGCGATTGCCCGAGGGAACTTGGCAGCCAATGTTTTTGCTCCGTCCAAGTTGCGGAAGATCAGTCTCCGTAAACTGAATCAGGCGATTCGCGAAAAACTTGATAAGGGCGAACCGATCGATGACACGATGAAACACCTGGCCGGACTGTTGCGACTGCAATACGTTTTTATCTTGCCTGAAGAAAACGATATCATCATCGCCGGCCCGGCCGAGGGTTGGATGCCCGATGCCGCCGAACGAGTTGTGGGTGTCACATCGGGATTGCCAACAATTCTGCTGGAAGACTTGGTTACGGCCTTGCGAATCTACGCTCCGGAGCGACCGGAAAATTTGTGGGTGGGCTGTTCCATTAACCCAACTGCCGACGCACTGACCCGCTTGGATGAATTTAATCGCAGCGTTCCCAGAACAATTCCCCAGTCGGCTCGAGCCGAAGCGGCCGTCAGCATGGTCGAGGGAATGCGCGATGCTTTGGGATTGGCCGATATTGTGGTGTACAGCGTTTCCGCCAAAACTCGTATGGCCCATGTGATGATTGAAGCTGACTATCGAATGAAGCTGATGGCGGTCGGATTGGAGCAACCTCCGGTCAAAATGAAAACCTTCTTTGATCAACTGAGCTCTCCGCCCAAAGGTTCTTATCAGCGTTGGTGGTTTGTGCCGGATGATGAGATGGTCAAAATGTCGAAAGACCGTTTGTCAATCGAGATGATGGGCGATCAGGTCACGCTCTCGACTCAGGATTTTACCAGCGCTGCCAATGGGCGGCTTGTCGATTCAGGAAGAAAGTCCTCGGCGGCTGCTCGACGTTACGCTCAGACCTTTACCAAAAACTATGGTGACATTGGCAGGATGAGTCCGGTCTTCCGGCAACTTCGCAACCTGGTCGATTGTCTGGTGGTAGCTTCGTATTTGCAACGCGAAGATGGTTTCGAGCAAATCGGATTGGCCGACAATGTTTACTATGACAATCAGCGACAGCT
>CAZOXC010000894.1:0-1885 GCA_964583205.1 uncultured Pirellulaceae bacterium
AGGCGTCTTGATATTCGGTGAGCCATAACAGCCGAGGTCTTGATAACCCTGATCGCCGTCAGCAGGATGATAAAGTTCGGTTTCGCCGACGAACCAGCCACCTCCTGCCCCACGACTGGATGCGCGCCGGTCAGCAACAGGCAGCAGGTCGCAACTGCAACAATGTGAATGTGCTTCGTCATTTGAAATTTTCCTGCCGTCCGACTCGGTGCTCTATGCTTGACTCAGACAAAGTCCCATGGCTTACATCACGGGCTAACTATTTACGTCGAGGAGTACCAGAGGGTGACAACGCTTGCTCAAGTTGCTGTAAGTTAATTCGAGCCTGTGGTAGATCGGGATTCAGTCTGATCGCCTCCTGATAATGGGCCCGAGCTGATTGAAACTTCCTTTGCTGAACCAGCAAATTGCCCAGAGCCAGATAGGTATCGGCAAAAGTCTTGTCGATCCGCAGAGCCGCGACATATTCTCGATTGGCTTTTTCCAGATCGCCTTCCAGGAACCAGGTATCGCCGATGGCTGTTCGAGCTGCAGCTGATTCTGGGTTGATACTAAACGCCAGTTCGAACTCGTCACGAGCTGCTTTCACCTTTCCAATGTTTTGCAATACTTTACCCAGGTTCAATCGCAGTTGCACCCGTTCGGGCTTGAGCGCCACTGCTTGACGGCAATGTGACTCAGCCTCTTCCAAATCTTTTTCGCGAACAAAAATATCAGCCAGACGAGAATGGACATTCGCGTCTTTCAAGCTGGACTCGGCCGCAACTAACAAAAACCGCTTTGCCTCGTTTGGCTTATTCTGCCGATAGGATTGATTTCCAAAAAACTCATTGGCCTTGTAATTCTTCGCATCGACCTTCAACACATCTTCAAACACAATCGTAGCCAAATCGTCACGCGAACCCTCGATCAGTTTTTCACCATAAGAAACCGCCAAAGGCAACTGGCTGGTTCGAATCGCTTGATCCGTGGAAAACTCACCGATTCTGGAACCTGCAATTAGCGCTCGACTCTCAAACCTCTGCAGATCACCTTGTTCCAAAAGCTGCAAATCAGCCTGCAACTGCTGGCCAGAAACAACTCCCAGATAACACTTGTGAACTCGCCCTTCTTCATCCAGCAAGAGCGTCGAAGGTAGCGGGATTTCGACCTGGTGATTCAACAGATGATTGAGCAAGCCAGAAAATTCCGCAAACCAATCGGCGTCGGCTATTCCTAACTCGAAGTTAATCGCCTGCCCATCGGCAATACGAGCCGCCTCTTCAGCCAGCAGCGATTCGTTTTGCCCAAGCGTTGCCAATGGCGGCGACAACACCACCGTCCGCACTTGCTCCGACTCCAGCCACTCTCTGGCTTCAAGTAATTCAACAAGCTGCGATTGAGAAGCACCACAACCATCACTTACCAGCGAAAGTATCATGGCTCGCCGACCACCAGTTTTAGCCTTACTGCCAGCCAAAGCATCGTAGGACGGATCCGAACAGGGCAACAAGCTCACAAATTCAAAACTCTGATTCGGTGTGTCGGCAACTGGCCCGGCACCAGCTGTCGTTTCGGCAATCTGAATATCGCGGAGAGCGATTTCTTCGGCAACATTGTCGTTTTGATTTAGCGAGTATTGTCGGCCAATTTCAATCCCTGAAAACGATTGTCTTTCTGTAGACTGACGACCGGGCCACTGCACGGCGACTTGCAAAGCACTTGAAAAATCGCCCACACCGAAATGTGCCCATCGACTGCTGGAGTTGGCTTCAATCGTTCGGACCTGTTCAATCTCTTCACCTGCCGAATTGAGATAAGAAAGATAAATCCTGGCTCCGATGCCATCCCGATTCACGGTTTCACCATTACCAACCAGTCGAAATTTTATAAAACGTTCATCATT
>CAZOXC010000895.1:0-1885 GCA_964583205.1 uncultured Pirellulaceae bacterium
GCACGTCGGGCCGGTTGGTGGCGGCCAGGATGATCACTGAATCGTTTTTCGCAAAGCCATCCATTTCACCGAGAATCTGATTGAGCGTTTGCTCGCGCTCGTCATGGCCACCGCCCAGTCCAGCACCACGCTGCCGCCCGACCGCATCAATTTCATCGATGAATATAATTGCCGGCGACTGAGACTTGGCAGTATTAAACAAGTCACGAACACGTGAAGCCCCGACCCCGACAAACATCTGGATGAACTCACTACCGTTAACACTGAAGTAAGGCACATTGGCCTCTCCAGCGACGGCTCGAGCCAAAAGTGTTTTACCGGTTCCTGGCGGGCCGATCAAAAGCACACCCTTGGGAACTCGACCACCCAGCTTTTGGAACTTTTCCGGTTCCTTGAGGAAGTCAACGATCTCGTTCAGATCAGCTTTGACACCTTCCAGTCCAGCTACATCTTTGAAGGTGATTGGCTCATCACTGGCTTCATAACGTTTGGCGGGACTCCGCGAGAAGTTCGAGAGAAATCCGCCGCCGCCCAGCATCTGATTCTGGGCACGTCGCATCGAGATAAACATGACGGCCAGAATTCCAATAGTGAAAAAGACCAGCATCAATGTAAGGATTGCTGGCCAGTTGGATTCCTGCTGATTATCGAAGCGAACATTGTTCTCATTGATCAACTCCATCAATCGCGCGCGACCGGGCGAGTCTTTGGGGTCAATGTTGGCGACAAACTTTTTCTTTAATCGTTTGGCATTGGCGGCCGGTTGTTCAAGTTCATTTCCAGTCCGATCAAGTTTCGGTTCTGGAGGAGGAGCTATTTTGAAAACTCCAGTTGCCTGAGTTTCGCCCAGGTGAATTTCCAGGATATTGGTGCCGGAGATTTCATCCCCATTGGCATCTTTCAATGGGTTGCCCTGGTAGTCCTCGCCCTTGATCAGGTTTTCCAAATAGTAAGTGGAGACCTTATCCGCGGCGGGATTTGTGATGGTCGTGTAAACCCAGGCCATCAATACCGCAATCAGGATCAAAACGACCCAGAAGTTAATATTGCGGAAAACTGGTCGAGGCGTGGGTTGCGGATTGTTACCGTCGCTGGGGCCTTCAGACATAGATATTTATGAGAATTTAATTCTGAATTTGACAAGCTACTTGATTCGGCAATTCTAGCTTAATTTGGCCATCGGTACGATGCGGGCTACCGGATGTATCAATTCTTTCGGCGGTTTTTAAATGGGACTCTGGCCGCAATCGGCGGAACAAGCATAACCGTAATTTTTTGGCCGAACTCGCCAATTCTGGCAAGGTTAAACACCCACGTTCAACGTTTTCATCCCCCGCATCGCCTTGAGACCCAACCACTCGATCGACTGTGATCCAGTGGACAGACCGAGTGCCGGCCACTGTTCCAGGGTGTGGCAGGTCTGGCACTTCAATGACATCGCGTCGCTGAATCTAAGGTTCCTGACTCATGGCAGCCAGCCAGTTGGGATCCACCGTTTGCCCGTTCGCACTGCATTCTACAAGGTCGTCTGCGATTGCTTCGAGTGTCTTTTGCCGGATCAAACAAACGGTCTCGCTGTCAAACCCCATGACGAACAACTGCCACGTCCAATAGGAATCCGGTTTCTCAAGAGTCGGATCGGGGTCTGAAGTCTGGCTGGCCGATGGCAATTCGTCCAGCAGATCTGAAACCGACTCGTTTTGATGATTGTCGGTTGCGGAAAGTTTTGCCGCTTCTTCAAGTTGCGGTTCGCCGCTTTCAAATCCCTCGGTTGAAGATTCGTCATTTTCCGGCGCGTCATTTTCCGGCGCGTCATTTTCCGGCGCTTCCGAATTCGTTTCGTCGGTCTCAACGGGTGCCGGCAGCGAGATGTGTGGTTGCAGGG
>CAZOXC010000896.1:0-1882 GCA_964583205.1 uncultured Pirellulaceae bacterium
GTCCGTCCCTGCCAGAATTCGAAGCGAACCGGTTTTAGACAATAGCCGCCCCAGTCTTCGGGCAAGGGAACTTCTTTATCATCCAGTTCCTGCTCCAGTTGCCTGACGCTCTGTTCCAGCTCCTGCCGGTCCTGAAGAATGTTTGACTGCTGCGAGGCGGCGGCCCCCATCTGCGAACCTCGGGGGCGTGAATGAAAATACTCTTGCGACACTTCGCGACTGGTTTTCTCGACGTCACCAATGACTCGAACCTGCTGTCCCAGATAGTGCCAATGAAACAACAACGCGGCCTGCGAACATTGTTCCAATTGTCTTGCCTTCTCGGAAAAATAATTGGTGAAGAAAACCAGCCCAGCGCGGCTATGTTGCTTGAGCAGCACTGTGCGTGAAGTAACCAACCCCTGGCCGTCACTGGTTGAAAGAGTCATTGCATTGGCCTCGAACCACTTGCCAGGCGAGCACTCGATCGCTCGATTCAGCCATTGGTCGAATTCTGAAAACGGGTCAGAATCCAAATCGGCCTTGCGAATTCCTTGATCTTCGTACTCTTTGCGAAGCTTTCCAAAGTCGGTCACGCTTTACCTGCTTAAATCAAAGTTGGTAGACTGTGTTCTGTAGACTGTGTATTGAACGCCACGGCCAGAGACTGGCCGCTAGCAGTTACCTTTGAATAATGGGCCAATGCGATCTTCGCATTGGATAAACAAACACTGAAAACTATCATCTGACTAACGAAATTACCATGAGCATTCAATCTAAAAATCATTCTGACGCTTCACGCACCGAACGGGACTCGATGGGCGAAATCCAGGTTCCCGCGAATGCTTATTATGGCGCGCAAACTCAACGAGCTGTAGAAAACTTTCCTGTCTCCGGCTGGACGCTGCCGCCCGCTCTGATTCACGCGATGGGGCGAGTCAAATACGCGGGCGGTATTGCCAACCGCGACCTGGGCAAACTCACCGGCAGTGGAAAAAACCCGCTCGACGACCAGCAAGTCGACGCGATGCTGAACGCCGCTCGGGAAGTCATTGATGGCAAACTGGATGGCGAGTTCCCCATCGATGTTTTCCAAACGGGCTCGGGCACATCCAGCAATATGAATGTCAACGAAGTGATTTCCAATCGAGCGATTGAAATCAACGGAGGCGATCGCTTCGATGAAAACAAACCGATCCATGCCAATGACCACGTGAACATGGGTCAGAGTACAAACGATACCTTTCCCACGGCGATCCATGTTGCGGTCGGAGTCGAAATCAAAGAACAACTGATTCCGGCACTTCAGAAGATGCACAGTGCATTGCAACAAAAGGCCAAACAGTGGGATCAGGTCATCAAGATCGGACGCACGCACTTGATGGATGCGACTCCATTGCGGCTGGGTCAGGAATTTGGCGGATTCGCGCGGCAGATTGAATTGTCGATCGAACGTGCCGAGTTGGCATTGAAATCTGTGCTGGAACTTCCGGTCGGTGGCACGGCAGTCGGCAGTGGTATCAATACGCATCCCGAATTCGGCTCGCGAGTCGCCAAAGTGATCGCCGACGAAACCGGCATCCCTTTTACTGAGGCTGTGAATCATTTCGAAGCCAACGCGCAGCGGGACGGATTGGTTTCCTGCAGCAGTCACTTGAAGACCATTGCTTCGACATTGTTTAACGTCGCCAACAATATTCGCTGGTTGGGATCTGGACCTCGTTGCGGATTTTATGAAGTACAGCTGCCCAGCCGACAGCCCGGTAGTTCGATCATGCCCGGCAAAGTGAATCCGGTGATGTGCGAGAGCTTGATGCAGTTGTCCGCCCGAGTCATGGGCAACGATGCCAGCATGGCGATCGCAGGCGCTACCGGCGGCCAGGTCCAGGTGAACATCATGATG
>CAZOXC010000897.1:0-1874 GCA_964583205.1 uncultured Pirellulaceae bacterium
GGCGACATTCTATATTCTATTGACGGCGAATCGGTAGATTCAGTTGATGACATTCTGCAATTCACGATCTCGATCGATCAAGATGAATCAGCAACTTACGATTTCAAAGTCAAACCAGATTACGACTGCAAAGTCAAACGAGATGGCGATGACTTGGAATTGCAACTGAGCCTGGACCGTGAATCAACTGGCACAAAGCGCTGGGTGATTGGGATTAACGCCGAGGACATATCCGATCTGGCCATGAGCCAACTCGATCTGGAAGGTGGAATTGCCGTTACCGGTTTCACCGAAGACAGCCCTGCCCAAGCGGCCTTGCTGGTCGAGCACGATATTATCGTAAGAGCCAACGACTCGGCAATCAATTCCGTCGATGACCTGAGAAACTTTCTGAAAGAGGGCGATGGCAAGGAAGTCCAGTTGACAATCCTCCGCGCCGGCAAAGAACTACCCGTTTCGATTACACCTAAACAGATCGCTGAAGAATTTAATAACTGGGGATACGTCGTTCCAGGGGACGTGACCATCTCGCCCAACACGGCGTGGCCACTGGAAGCATTTATCATGGGTTATGAGAATGAAATCCAATCGGGGCACAATTCAGAATCGTCGGAATCCGTCGAGCTCAGCTCGGTCGAAGACCGGTTGCGCAAGATGGATGCCACCATTGAAGAATTGCGGAACGCAATTGAAGAATTAAAAAACAAGTAAATTCAATTATCAGATTCCAGGCACCAACAACAGATCTCGAGCAATACGCGGCTTATTAGCAAGTCGCGTTTTTTAGTAAGTGCGGAAAGCTGGCGGTAACGGGTTCCGCGATCGCGGAAACCGGCATGAATGACTACATCATCAAGCCGCGGAACCCGAGCGATTGCCCCGGCGTGATGTTTTCCGACGCGAGTGTCAGTATTGAATTGCCTGACGGTTTCGACGCCGGGCCAGCAGCGGCAGGGCCACCATCCCAAGTAGCAGTGCCGAACTCGGTTCCGGAATAGCGGTCCGGGTAACCGTCACCAAGGCGCCGGCTGCGGCACCGTCCGGATTGTTCCCAGAGAAGTTGCCAAACGTCGTATTCAGCGATGTCTCGATAAAGGAACCGTCCGAAAGTGTCCCTGTTAGCGTCACGTTTCGATCATTGATTACGAACTCCTGACCGAGCACCAGATCCAACGGCACACCATCCAGCGCGAATTCACTTCCAAAAAAGTTGACTTCGCCGCCTGAAAAAACGCGAACGGCAAAGACGTCGCCGCCACTGATGTTGACCGTTCCGGACGAAAAGATGTCCGGAAACCGCGTCACGACGCCTCCCGTAATATCGGCCGAACTGCCGCTGAAAACTCCAAAACTCTCCAGCTGCCCCCCGGAAACATCCAGTTCCGTTCCGTTGGTCAGCTGAAAAAATCCGCCTACATTGCCGCCGCTGACATTCACCGTGTTGTTAGAGTTGGTAAAACCGGTGGGGATATCGTTGGCTCCAATGGCCACGAAACCGCTTTCCACGTTCAGGACTCCATTGGCCAGATCCACTCCCAAGCCAATCGATCCTCCCAGAACATTCACGGTGGTCCCGCTTTCAATCACCGTGTCGTCGACAATCTCATCACCTGGAAAAAGATCGATAACATCCCAGGCACTCAAAGTATTGGCCGCCAGAGCAACCGCCAGAAAGACAAAAGATTTACAGAAAGTGGTCACGTTCAGTTCCCCCCGGACATTCATTTGAGAAAAGCTGCGACGGCTGGTTACCGCCCAGATGCAATCGGCAGCGCCGACGCCAGTATAGATCGTAGTTCGATAGTATAGTTTGTAGTTGAATTCCCAGCGAGAGAATACACGCGATCGGATTCGATAGGCGCTTTTAGCTCGAT
>CAZOXC010000898.1:0-1871 GCA_964583205.1 uncultured Pirellulaceae bacterium
CGTTCAGAAATGTCCGTTCGCCGAGCAGTCAGTTCATCCAGCAGACGATGTTGTCGGGGCAAGTGAAAATCGCAATTGAAAATCAACTGATCACGAACCAGATAATCTTTCTGGGGCAGGGAAGCCTGATTTCGCAGCGCGCAGCCGGAACCCGGCAACAACACCAGCGCACAGACGCAAACAAAACTACCAATTGCCAGCCGCAATTAACTGCCTCTTCCACAAATGAATCGGGGCAGGATACTAGCAGAATTTCACGTTCCACTCATAGACGACTTGAGTTCGTCTTTTACCGTCTTTGAGCGGCATTTTTGTCTGCCACATGTTGAACGAGCTCTTTGACCGTCGCTCGCAACAACTGGTCGCCACCAAATTTCATTCCCAGTTTTTCCAGCTTTGCGGTCTCAATCTGATGCTTGGGAACCGTTGGCTCTCCCTGAATTTCAGATTTGGAATCAGACATTTCCTTGGCAAGCTTGGCGACTTCGAACAACGATACATAACGATCGTAACAATTGAAACTCTGGCCAGCGGTGATTGCCGGATCGGCCATTAGCAGCACCTGAACCGCTCTGGCGACATCCGCGGCATGAACTTCTTTACCACCTCTACGGACTTCTACTGGTTTCGATTCGACTACATTTTTAACCAATTCAAACCACTTGCTGTTTTCCGGCGGGTGCATCAAGCCGTAAACGCCCGTCGGTCTCAGCGAACACACATTGAATTTTGATCCAAGCCCGAAACTGTGAACAAATTTTTCAATGGCAGCTTTGTGAGCACCATAATGCGAAGCTGCCCACAGCGGATGGCTTTCATCAAGTTTGCGATCATCAAGGATCTGGTCGTGAACCGCACAAGTCGAAATGAATACGAAGCGGTTCACTCCGCCGAGTCGTGCGGCTTCCATCAATTGCAATGAACCGATCACGTTTCTTTGTGCGAACTCGACAACGTCTCCCTCGCCACCTTGAAACCGCTCGCCAGGCTTCCACAGCGCCGAATGCACTACAGCATCGCAACCGTCAAGCAGATCCTGAACCGCACCGGCATCACCCAACTCGCCCTGGATCCAGTTGCAATCCGCATGTCCGACAACAGATTCAACCGCAGACTTGTTTCGATACCAACATCTTAGTTGATGTCCCTGGTTCAAAAGTTCTTGAACAATGTATCGTCCGATAAAGCCTGTAGCTCCGGTGACGCCGATCTTCATAGTTGCCTGCATTGGTTACTTCAATGAAACTTCTGACCATGATAAGTTATCGTGGCATAAACGAAAGTCGAAGTGGCACACAGGTTGATCTGCAACTGATGAACGAGCAACACGAATCACAAGAGAACTCATTGGAAATCCGCCCGGCGACCTCTGACGATCGACAGGGTGTCATCGATTTAATAGCGACCTGCTACGCCGAATACGATGACAAGGTTTGCCTGGATGGTGCCGAACAGGAGTTACTGGAAATCCCGCAGGCCTACCACAAAATCGGCGGCCAGTTTTGGGTACTGAGCGATCAGCAGGGAACCATTTTCGGTTCGCACGCGGCCTATCCGGAGAATGTTGAACAGCGAGTGGCTGGGTTCAAAAGGCTGTATCTGGATCAATCTTTGCGCGGCGGCGTTTGGAGCCAGCGATTGATGCAGGTTACGATCGACTGGTCCTGGGCCAACAACTTTCACAAAATCGAGTTCTGGTCGGATACTCGATTCGAACGGGCCCATTGTTTTTTCGGAAAGTTCGGATTTAAAAAAGACGGGCGTGTCCGCGAAATGTTCGACAGCCACGACCCGTATTCCGAATTCTATTTCTCACTGCTCAACCCCGGTCAGGACGCACAGCCGGACAGCTAACTACTCGGATGTTTCCT
>CAZOXC010000899.1:0-1869 GCA_964583205.1 uncultured Pirellulaceae bacterium
GGCCACAAGAGTCTGGTGACTACGCAGATTTATACCCACGTCAGTACTGCCAGCCTGCGCCAAGTCTACGAAAAGGCCCATCCACGCGCCCTCGCCAAATCAGCCGCAAGAAATCGACAGGCAACTGACAAGCGTTAAAGCAGACGATCAAATTGCATCCCAAACCGGGCAATGGGACTTTCTAATTCTGGTTGTCGTCAACCTGTTCCGGCTCGACCTCTTCAGGCTCGGGCGGCGCAAATTCGTTCTTGCCGCTCATATAGTCTTCCAGGACATCAACCAGCGTGCGGACGCCCATATGGCGGGCAGAAACAGAAGCGTTGTTCAGTACTAAATTGCCTTTAGGATCGATCAACCAGTAAGAAGGTGAAGATCGGACACCGTAGGAAGTCACCATGCTGTGTTCCCAACTTCCAGCGTAAGCCTGAGTCCAACCAGCTTTGTTTTCTTCGATGAATTTGACTGCGTTGGCTTTATCCAGATCCAGGCTGATTGAAAGTACCTGAACATCTGACGAGAGCTTTTCATGTACAGCAGCGACTTGCTCAAGCATAGCTGCAGAGGCATCGAACTCGGACGACCAGAAATCCAACAGCAAGTATTTTCCGTTGAAGTCATCCAGTGTCAGCTTTTCGCCTGCGATCGATTTGATTTCAAACTCAGGTGCTGGTTCGCCAGGAAGTACGATGCGACGCACCATCAAGGGCATCAAACCCAATTCGATCTCTTCCGCATCGGTGACTGCAAATTCGCCAAATGCGTCGACTCGGAATTTTACGTTTTCGTTTCCTTTGGCGGAAACAATCGCCCAGCCTTCCAGGACATAGTCGCCTTTAGGGACATCGTAAACTGCGTAGTCACCTGCAGCATCAACCTTAACGGTGATTTGTATTCGTTCTTCCAGCTTGGATTGTTGAGCTGCTTGAAAGGCTTTGCCTTTGTCGCTTTCGGTGAATTCCTTGAACCACTCATTGCGATTTTCAGGCGACATCGAGGGCCACTCATCTGGAAACGGTGGCATTTCCAGCTCGACCTTCTGCAAAACTTTGGGAGTGAATTCGGGCCAGTTCAGCTCGAGTTCAAATCCTTCCGGGACGCTGAAGCTTCCGTAAATCGAAGCCAGTTTGGCTTTTTTTTCGTCTTCGTCGTCCTGTGCACTGAGATTGGGGATAAGCAGTGAACTGCATAACAAGGCAGCCAGGAAACTTGAAATTAGCAGGGGAGTCTTTTTCATCGTATTAATCTGGGTGAATGTGCGTTTGACTATCGACAATCGGGGGAATTTTTTCTCAATCCAATCGATACAATTCGAGCAAATCGGACAAAATCGAGCGTATTTCCCCATTGGAAATCCGACCGCTTCGTCCGCCCGTTGACCGAGGGGTCTAATAATTCTTAGACTGACAGACTTGGTTGTAAAACACACGGCGAGAGTTGCCGCTATGGCTTGGAACCTTTCCAAGCGATTTGACAACTAGTAAATATACATGACGTTTTGACGGTTGGGAAAACAAAAGTGCCTGGACAGTGCATTGTAGGCCTGCAGTGGGGAGATGAGGCCAAGGGTAAATTGGTCGACATTTTGACGGCAGACATGGAAATTGTCGTTCGATACCAGGGTGGTGCCAATGCCGGCCATACCGTGGTAGTTGGTGATCAGAAGTATGTTTTACACCTGATTCCCAGTGGAATACTCAATTCAAACGTCAAAAACGTCATTGCCCCGGGGGTCGTTATTAACCCGGTGACTCTTATCGAAGAAATCGAGGGTCTGGAATCTCGAGGCATCGACGTTTCCGCCCAATTGCTGCTGAGCGATCGAGCCCACGTTGTGTTCCCCTGGCATGTTGCCGAGGACAAACTTTGGGA
>CAZOXC010000900.1:0-1868 GCA_964583205.1 uncultured Pirellulaceae bacterium
GTTGGCTGGAGCCGATTCCGGCAGCAGGCGGCAGGTGTGGCAAAGATGATGCACGGCACTTGATTGTAATGGCAATCGCAAAAAGTGGAGATGTGCATGAGCGATGGGAAGTTGAAGCCGCTGTATCGGGCCGAGTGGCGAGAGATCGTCGTGGTCAGTTTCGAAATTGATCCCAAGCTGTTGGCTTCTTATGTGCCACCAAAAACCGAGATCGATTTGTACGAGGGCTCGGCGTTCGTTTCATTGATGGCGCGAGTTTGCAAAAACATTAAGCCCTACGGGTTTCCTATCGTATTTTCCAAAGCGATGGACCAGGTGCAACTGCGGTTTTACGTTAAACGCAAAGTGGGTGATTCCTATCGCCGAGGCGTTTGTTTGATCAAGGACTTCTTGCCAAAAAGAAAAGTCAGTGTGTTCCTCAACTGGATGTTCAAGCATCGTTTTGAGCAAGTGCACATCAAGCGGGACTCGGAGTTTTTCGAAAACACACTTCCCGATCAACTTCCGATGGCCGAATATCAATGGCAGACTGGCGACGCCTGGAACCATGTCAAGGTTAAGGCTCGGAGCCAGATGCGGAAGCAGGAGAAGAAAACCAAAGAAGCGTTTTTGCTTGATCACCACTATGGCTATGCGACGAATGATGGAAAGACGTATGAGTTTTTCGTGGACTATACACCCTGGGCGATGTGGGATGCCCAAAGTGGCTCGTTCGAATGTGATGTTGAGCGAGTATTTGGTCGGCACTTTGTGCGTGCCCTGAAGCAGCGACCTGCCTCCGTATTTCTTGCTCGGGGAAGCGACGTCACCATTCATAAACCGACGTTGATTTGAGTCAAATTGGTTCAAGTCGCTTGGCTGACAATTGCTGAAGCGAGTTTTGTGGAATATACTTTCGCAAGGGAGCCCGCTGAATTTCTGAAATATACTGGAGTGTATCGTGAGTTCTGTTCGTTCAATTTTTCGCTGCTTGTTCTGCCTGATTCTGGCATTTGCACTTAACGATTTCACCGCAACCGGTTTGCAGAATTCTGGGTATCAGCTGCCAGGTTCTCAATTAGCGGCTCAGGAAATCCGCACACCAGTCGAACAGACTCAGGAAGATGGAGCGGAGGCCACCGCTGAACAGGCCGAGGCTGACGAGCCCAAACTGAATTTCGAGCATTTTTTGCGAGTCAAGTATGATGCTGACCTGGATCCGTTGGCGATGGAAACCAGTGTGACTCGGTATATCAAGGTACTGGAGAATGGCGAGACATTGTTCGTTGATTTGATCGGTGTTGTGCATATCGGCGAACAGGAATATTACGAGCAACTGAACAGCGATTTTGAAAAATACGATGCCTTGTTATACGAACTGGTCGCTCCAGAAGGCACCAGAATTCCTCGAGGAGGTGCTCGTGAAGCCGGTTTCAATCCGCTGGCGATTATGCAGAACGGCATGAAAGACATGCTGGATCTGGAGTTTCAGTTGGAGCACATCGACTATACCAAGAATAATCTGGTGCATGCCGATATGAGTCCGGAGGAATTCGTTGAGAGCATGGAGAAAAACGAAGAGAGTTTTCTGAAGATGGCCTTGAAGGCGATCGGACAAGGCATCGCGATGCAAGGAAAGTCGAATACCAGTGACGCCGATATTATTATGGCCATGATGTCCAGAGATCCGGCACTCAAGTTGCGAAGGATCATGGCTGTGCAAATGCAGGATATCGAATCCGGCATGGTTGTCTTCAATGGAAAAGATGGCTCGACGATTATCAACCATCGCAACAAAAAGGCCTTCGAAATTCTTGATCGCGAAATCGAAGATGGCAAGCGAAGTATCGGTGTCTTCTACGGAGCCGGTCACTTGCCGGATATGGAGC
>CAZOXC010000901.1:0-1867 GCA_964583205.1 uncultured Pirellulaceae bacterium
GGGAGAGATTAACCCGCTGATCACTCAGCTGTTTAACTGGACCGAAGGCGGTTTGGAAATCCCTGATTCGCTCTCACAGGAAATTGATCAACTGATTGAACGTTTGTCGGGTTTCGTGTTCCAGGAAGACACCACTGCAGATCAGCGAACCGACCAATTATTTGACTTGATTGAAAAGACTCAGCTTGCTTCTCTTCAACTTGCCAAAGACTTTTGCGACTTTGTGATCGGCTTGCGAATCCAGCATGACGGATACATCAAAACGCTAATGGGATTTGAACTGAGCCCGACTGAAATGGCAGATCCCCCGGCCAAGCTGCCAGACTGGGCACGATGCATCACAGTCCCGCTTGGTGTGCCCTGGGTCAGCGATGATACTCAGGTCGGGAATGATTCCGACACTCTCAAACAAAATACGACCGAGTCCGAGTTTGTCGAGTTAAAAACGATCCATTCAACCTATCGTGAACAGACCAAGCTCGTTTGCTGCGGACCAATTCTCGATTTCAGCCGCAAGAAACTACCTGGCTGGTTGAATCTGGAAGATACATTTGAACTCCAACGACAAACCGCCGCTAATTTGGCGCGAAGTTTTGCTCGGAATTTCCACCAGTCCATTCAACTCGCATACGTTGCCGCCGGTTTGAATGGAATCGAAACTCGGACTCTCAGCTATCCAAACCAGCTCCAAATTACCGTGGACATGCTGGAAGGAATCGAAAATGTACGCAGCGACATCCCGACGATGGTCAGCTTCGACCAACCCTGGGGCGAGCGTTTGGCGTGGCGAGTCGGTGGCACCCACCCCTCAAATATCGCCGATTCACTGTTGCGGAATGGACTCCAGATTTCCTGCTTCGGATTGGAAGTCAACCTTGGCTACTGGCCCCACGGCAGTCTAGCCAGAGGAATGTTGCAGTGGGTTGAACTCATTGACTACTGGTCGCAATTCGGCCTCCCGCTGTTCGTGATTTTATCAGCTCCAGTGGGATCAGCGGCGGAAATCCAGGGCACCCGAGGATTGAGAAAGCGGAACACGCAACAGCAGTTGACTGAATACATCTCCAACTTGATTCCCGTCTTGCTGTCGAAGCCAATCGTGAATGGCATTGCGTGGCGTCAATGGAACGACCACAGTAACATGCGATTTCCGCTGAGCGGACTTCGAACTGCTGATGGCGAGCCCAAAGAAACGATGGACTTGATGCACAAGATGGGCCAGCGAGCCTATCCCGGGTAAACGCACTCGATCCGAACTATGCTCGACCCAGGATGACCAGACAAATGTCGTCCTGTTGACTTTCACCGGCAGCAAATTGTTTGATGTCGCGAATTAGAGTCTCACCACAGTCTGCCACTGAATTTTGTTTCACGCTGGCCAGAGTTTCGATAATTCTCTGATTGCCATAGAGTTCCTGCTCCGGATTCGCAGTTTCATTCAGCCCATCGGTGTAAAAAGAAAGAATATCACCCGGCTTTAACTCGACCTCGTACTGTTCGTAGGTATATTCCTCAACGATTCCAATCGGCACACCGGAAACCTGATTACTCAATTGCTCGGCATTACCACTTTTTTCGCGCAACACCGGCGGCATGTGCCCGGCGTTGACGATCGTGCATTTATGGTTGTCCGGTTCCAGCACAATCAAAATCAAGGTGATAAATCGATCCAACTGCAACCCGGCGATTGACAGATTCAATTTGCACACAGCCTCGGCCGCGTGGCAACTGGTCGCCAGGGCAAACCGGGCCTCGGCTGATAGCTTGGCCATCAACAACGCGGCCGCGACACCATGTCCAACCACGTCCGCCACCACAATCGCCAATCTTCCATCGCCCAGCTGAATGTAGTCAAAGTAGTCGCCAC
>CAZOXC010000902.1:0-1864 GCA_964583205.1 uncultured Pirellulaceae bacterium
CAATATATGCGCCGCAGGAGCAAAATAAAGCGCCAGGATAGTCGCGCCGGCCACGCCGCCAGCAATCGCGATTGCCAGAGGTGGCCAAAAACCACCGCCGCGGATGATCAAGGGAGAAAAGCCTGCAATCGTTGTCAATGTCGTTGATAAAACATGCCGAGTCGAATGGAAAACGACTTCGCTGGTGGCTTCCGGATCACCTTCACGAGCTTTTTCATCCGATCGTATCGCGGCCAACACCACGATCGAGTCATTGATCGCCACGCCCACCAGTCCCATGATTCCCACGATCGCCATGAATCCAAACGAGTAGCCCCACCACCACAATGCCGCTAATCCGACGCCCACCGACAGCGATGCGATCACGCCGATCAAGCCGGCAATTCGAAACGACTGAAAAGACAGCACCAGTCCAGCCACCATCAACACCATCAATACGCCGGCGCTGGCCATTAAATTCGCGACCGCCCGATTTCGCTCGGCCGACTCGCCCGCAAAATCGATTTTGACTCCGGCGGGAATCTGGACTTCGGAATTCTCAAAACGATTTTTGAATTCATTGAGAACCGCACTGGCCAACACCCCTGCTTTGACAGTCACCTGAATCTCGTTCATGCGATGGCCATTGATATGTTCAATGATGGCATCATTGGGAACCGTCTTCCATTGACCGACAACAGAAATCGGAACTCGTTGTACAGGGTTCTGCGGGTTGCCGGTTTGGGTCAGAAGTTCAAGTGACTTGAGTTCTCGCAAATCGCCTCGCTTGATATCATTCCAGCGAATCCTGACTGGCAATTCTTCAGTGTCTTCCAGCATCGAGCCACCCAGGATACCATCCAGCGCAGACTCAACTTGCCGGGCAATCTGCGTGTTGCTCAAACCCAGTCGGCGAGCTTCATCTTCATCGACCTCCAATAACTGCTTGGTCGAGGTGTTGCTGACATCGGAAAGCGAGTAAACCACGTCGGGAACGTCGGCGATCATTCGCCGCACCTCTTCGCCGGTTTCACGCAACTCGCGAAAATCGTTTCCAAAAATTCGGATCAGGATCGGCGCGTCGACAGGCGGTCCCTGTTCAAATTGCTTGACATGCAAATGCCCGATGGTGATTTGGGAATCCAGTTTTACTTGCAATTCACGGATGACTTCCACCACGTTTTCGTGCGGATCGATTTCAACGAACGCTTGTCCGTAATTCGGAACGCCCGACCGTAATGGCAGCATGTTGTAATAAAATGCCGGCGCACTCTGGCCCAGAAACCAGTCGACTCGTGTGACCGAAGGGTGTTCCAGCGCCAGTTCACGAACTTGTTCGGAAATTCGTCGAGTCTCAGCCGACGAAGACTGGCCCGGCATCGTCAAGTTGATCAGAAATTGAGTGCGATCTGACGACGGAAAGAATTGCTCGGGCAGGTTCCTTGCCTGGATAAAACCAATCAAAGGGAATGCTATACCAATCGCCAGCCCGATCACGGGAACGGCAAACAGTTTTCGCAGCGTCGTGCGATAGACTTCGTAAATTCTTTGTGAGCCAACACCCGATTGCCACCATCGATCGGCGCGTTGCAGCAATTCCGAATTTTCAAAGATGCCCAACAAGGCCGGAATGATTGTCAGGGACAAAAACAGCGAGCTGGTTACCGCCAGGATCACACTGATTCCAATCGAGCCAACGAATTCTCCGGCCGGACCCGGCATCAAAGCCAAAGGTGCAAACGCCAGTGCGGTCGTAAAGGTCGAGCCAAACAGCGGCACGGCCAGATGCTTAACCGCTTGGGCAATCGACTCGGACGCCGACAGCCCCTGCCGCAGTCTTGAACGAGTCTCGTCGACGACAACAATCGCATTGTCGATCAACAGG
>CAZOXC010000903.1:0-1861 GCA_964583205.1 uncultured Pirellulaceae bacterium
TGTCTTTGGCAGTAACAAAGGAACAAGCGATGGGGATCGCACAACATCGTATCCTGGTGCTTGATTTTGGTTCTCAGTATTCACAACTGATCGCCAGACGTGTGCGCGAATTGAATGTCTATTGCGAAATTGTTCGCCATGACATTTCGCCCGAGCAAATCCTCAAACACCAGCCGCAAGGCATCATTTTGTCGGGAGGGCCCAGTAGCGTTTATGATCAAAACGCTCCCAAATGCGATCCCGGTATTTTTGAACTGGAAATGCCGATCCTGGGTATCTGCTACGGTTTGATGCTGATTTGCGAAGCCTTCGGCGGAAAAGTTCTGAAAGCCGACGCGTCGGAATTCGGGCGACGACAATGCCATATTAAATCCGCACATCCCTTGTTCAAAGATTGGCCAAAGGAATCACAAGTCTGGATGAGCCATGGCGACCAGATCCAGCAGCTCTCCGAAGAATTTGAGACCATCGCCGAAACGGATACTTGTCCGGTAACGGCTTTTGCCCACAAGCAGCGTCCGGTTTTCGGCCTGCAGTTTCATCCGGAAGTCAATCATACGGTTCATGGCACTCAAGTTCTGGACAACTTCCTCGCGCTTTGCAATGTCGAACGAAATTGGCGACTGGCTGATTTCGCGAACCAGGAAATTGAGAAAATTCGCGAGCGTGTTGGGGGTGACCGAGTCATTTGTGGATTGTCGGGCGGAGTCGATTCGTCGGTCGTCGCGGCACTTTTGTACAAAGCCATCGGCCAGCAGTTGACCTGTATCCTGGTTGATAATGGTTTGATGCGAGCCAGCGAAACACAAACGGTGGTGGAACAATTTACCGATCATTTCCAGACGGATTTGCGAGTGGTCGATGGGCGAGAACAATTCCTGGGAGCTCTTTCGGGTGTCTCCGAACCGCAGCAAAAGCGCACCATTATTGGGCACCAGTTCATCGATTGTTTCAAACAGGAATCGGAATCGATCGAGGGCGCGAAGTTTCTGGCGCAAGGCACACTCTATCCGGATGTGATCGAAAGCGGTGCAGCTCCAGACGGCCCGGCGGCCACGATCAAACTTCATCATAACGTGGGCGGTTTGCCCGAGGATCTTGGGTTCGAGTTGGTTGAACCGCTACGCGATCTGTTTAAGGACGAAGTGCGGCAATTGGGAATCGAATTGGGATTGCCCGAAAATCTGGTATGGCGACACCCATTCCCGGGCCCCGGGTTAGCGGTCAGATGCCTGGGCGAGATCACCGAAGACAAACTGTCGGTGTTGAGAAAAGCGGATACGATCCTGTTGGAAGAAATTCACGCCGCAGATTTGTACCGGGAAACTTCGCAGGTGTTTGCTGTGCTGTTGCCGGTGCAATCGGTTGGAGTGATGGGCGACGCTCGCACTTACGAAAATGTACTGGCTATCAGGTCAGTTAACACGGACGACTTTATGACGGCAGACTGGAGTCGCTTGCCGCACGAACTGCTGGCCAAGGTGTCATCACGAATCATTAACGAAGTAACGGGGGTCAATCGAGTTGTCTACGACATCAGCAGCAAACCTCCAGCAACCATTGAATGGGAATAATGAGTAAGCAATACATTTACACGATGGCCGGTCTCTCCAAGAAGATTGGGCAACGAGAAATCCTGAATGACATTTGGCTGTCGTTTTTTCCGGGAGCCAAAATCGGAGTGCTGGGTCGCAACGGCGCGGGAAAGAGTACCGTGCTGCGAATCATGGCCGGGCTCGACAAAGATTACGAAGGTGAAGCTCGCCTGACCGATGGTTTTACTTGTGGATACCTGCCGCAGGAACCTGAACTGGATCCGGAAAAGGATGTGTGGGGCAATGTGCAGGACGCTGTACAGGGT
>CAZOXC010000904.1:0-1860 GCA_964583205.1 uncultured Pirellulaceae bacterium
GTTGAGGTTCTGACTCCAGAACCAGAAAATGAAATCGTAGAACTGCATCGAATCATTCAGGAAGAGCTGACGTTCGGCAGGATTGAAGCCAAATCTAAGCGTTATGTTCTCGAATCGATCGCTTCATTGGTTGAGCGAGGCGCCGAGGGCATTGTGTTGGGCTGCACCGAATTTCCATTGATGTTGGCGGCGGATGAAATCGATGTCCCGACATTCAATACAACGGAAATTCACGCCATTGCGGCAGCGAAGTATCTTTTGTCGGAATAGTCGCCAGCCCGCTATTTCTATAGCCCGCTATTTCTTCTAGCCCGCTATTTCTTCTAGCCCGCTTATTTCTGTTTGGGGCGAAAAGCGACGAAACGGGATTGGTGGGTTGGCAGAAATGGATGGCCTATCAATTCCACGCCGTAGGGAATCGCGGCGAACACGGCGTCCAGGCATTCAGCGATGGCTTTAGGTTGGCCGGGCAAGTTTACGACCAGTGCTTTGTCGCAGATCCCGGCTGTTTGGCGAGAGAGGATTGCGGTGGCGACCTTGGTCAAGGACACGGCCCGCATTTGCTCGCCAAAACCCGGCAACATTTTTTGACAAACAGCTTCGGTCGCTTCCGGAGTCACGTCCCTGGGTGCCGGGCCGGTGCCGCCGGTGGTCACGATTAAACAACAGCCTTGATCGGCCATGGCCTTGATCGCTGATTGGATGGCGGCCTGTTCATCGGAAATAATTTCGTAGATTGCTTGATATTCGCCGGACAGCACTTCGGCCAGATATTCTTTGATTGCCGGCCCGCCTCGGTCTTCGTATTCGCCCGAAGCGGCTCGGTCTGAGACGGTCAAGATGCCGATTGTGTGATGGTGATTGTTTTGCATCCGGGCGACTACCGTTTATTGAGCGGTGCAGGCTTGAGATTCCAGCGCCGAAATTTTGTCGATGCGTCGACTGTGCCGATCGCCCTCGAATTCGGAATTCAACCAGGCACCAATGATCTGCTGGATAAACTCAGCGTTCGCATTGTTGGCCGGCAAGCACAATACGTTGGCGTTGTTGTGTTGTCGAGCAAGTTTTGCAGTCTCTTCGTTGTGACAAACGGCGGCTCGAATGCCGTGAACCTTGTTTGCAGCGATGGACATTCCGATTCCAGTGCCGCACAACAGAATGCCCAGCTCCGCGTTGCCCAAAACCACTTGCTTGGCAACTTCCGCTGCAATGTCAGGGTAATCGCAACTGTCTTCGCTATGGGTTCCCACATCGACTGGTTGGCATTCAAGTGCGGCGAGTGCTTCGCAGACCCATTGTTTTTGTTCCAATCCCCGGTGATCGGCTCCCACAGCTACCAGCATTTGACGCTCCGATTAATTGTTTGGTTAAGACAGAATCAAGTTTGTTTCTTCTGGTCGATGATGACTGCCGACCAGGCTTCCATTTGCTTTTCAATTTGAAGAGCACATTGTTCGTAAACTTCTGCACCATGGCCGATCGGATCGGAAACGTCCGAACCATCTTGATTGACGACATGTGTACGTCCATGAAGTTCGGGCCATTGGTGTAACAAGGCCGCTCGATGTGTGTTGGTCATCGTCAAAATGATATCGGCGCTTTTGACCATGGATTCAGAAACCGGTTGGCTGCTGTGCGGGCTCAAATCGATTCCTCGTTGAGCCATTGCATCGACGGATTGAGGCGAGGGTTGTCCGCCGGGCATGGCGGCGATTCCCGCAGACAGTACCTGGATTCCATTTTCCTCCAGGTTGTCGATCGGACAATCAAGTTTCTCGGAAAGCTGCTGCTTAAGCAACATTTCTCCCATCGGACTTCGACAGGTGTTTCCTGTGCAGACAACCAGTGCTTGAAATATAC
>CAZOXC010000905.1:0-1858 GCA_964583205.1 uncultured Pirellulaceae bacterium
GCCCAGAAGCGTGGGGTCAAGTCGATCAAGATCACCTTGTCCAGGCCGTCAATGTTGGCCCGGATTTCCCATTGCGAACCGGGGATGGTCGTTCTGGGAACTGAGCCATCTGGCAAAGCCATACCCGAATTTTTGAAGGCGTTCAGAACCGGTTCAGGGATTGAGCCTTCGCCCAGTTCTCTGGCCATTCCAGACCGCAGGGTCGACAAGTTGACTCCTCCATCGATCTCGAAAATCTGTGCTCGTCGAGTGGTTTCCTGGTTCACATCGAATGCCTGGAATACGGGGCCCGGCAAGTTGTAACGGTAGCAAACCTCGATCTGCTGACGGAAATCGTCATACAGTGGCACACCATAGTCGACAACATCGTCGCTCTGAGCTATCGAATCGCCGGCACGATAAAAATTCAATTGCAGAGTTTTTTGGACCGTGTCGATCGTTCCATCCGGTTGGTGCTTCAGTCGATACGCGTTGGTCAGCCCGTTGACATAGCACGAAACGTAGTCGATTCGAGGATCAACGCCTTCCCAAACGGCAACGCCCCAGACACCGCCGTACTTGGAACGAGGATCAACGATTGGCAACGATTTCTTCAACATGTCGACGCTGTTGAGCAACTCGGTACCCGGATCTTCCAATTCCCGGATGCGGCGTATCACATCAGGACTGAATACTTGCGAATATTTTACTCGAGTGTATCGGCGAGTCGTGATGTCCTCGACCCAGCCTTCCAGACGGAAGTTGGTCAGAATTGTGCCATACAGAGTTTCCTGCTTGAGCTTGTCAACCAGTGCCTGCTTGTTTTCGGGAGTCATGTCCCGGAAGTTGTATCGCTTTTCAACCAACGGGTCTTTGAATTTTGGATCGTTGACCACCTCGTTGGTAACGACTTCGCCGGTGTTGCGTAACCGGTAAACCATGTACCAGAAATTTCGTTTGACAGTGTAGCCCTCTTCGACCTCGACATCCAACTCGATCTGACGCAGGCCGAGGAAAGCAAATTCATATTGCCAGACGTCTCGAAACAGAGTCACTTTCCTTGACTGCTGCCAGAGCGTGTCAGTCTTGGGTGTTTCAAATGGGTCGAATTCGATCGCGTTCAATTGCGGAGTCACCATCGGCAGCGAGTTCGAATCGCGCGAGTCGATGGAAGGTTTGATGACCTTGAGTACTCCCGGTGCCAGCACCTGGGATTCCACCTGAGCGCTGAGATTCGAAGTCGTCAAACTGGTCGAAAAGATGATTCCTAAAACAATAGCGATTGCTGGAGATATGATTCGCATTATTACCCCGATGTATTCCGTGCAACGACTCGCAATCAGTCCGCAGACTGGCTCCCAGTGGTCAACGCGTGGGCGTTGAGCTGAATGGAGATTCTGTCTGACAGGTGGAGACGTAGAAATCTTGTTCCTTATCGTCGCGAGAAAGCCTCTCGACCGCTAAGAAGTCCCGTAATTCTATTTCCCAAGTATAGTTGCGGTCAAAAGTCATGGTCAAGAAAACAAACAGATCAGGGTGACTTTGTCTCGATCTAGGGAAAAAGCCGAAATTGCTAATTATCCGGTCATTTCGAAGCTCTGGCCGCGGTGCTGGCAAAGCAAAAGGACGCGTTGGAATCGAGCCACCTCGCTCCTGCTTTCCTTGATCATGACCCCCAGACCAGTCGGCACGAAATGTCTGGATCGAGTAATTGTGTGAGAAAGTCCCGGCAATGATTCAATTTTCGCAGGCAGCCAAGCCCGTGATCGCTGAACCGGGCGTGACGGCAGCCGTAATTTTGCCCGAAAGTCCCAGTGCACTCCTAATCAAATATCCCCTCGCCGCAGTCTTCCCGATTTGCCGGATCGCTCTGGGAATC
>CAZOXC010000906.1:0-1858 GCA_964583205.1 uncultured Pirellulaceae bacterium
ATTCTGGCAGGAATCGCCAATTCCCATTTGGTATTCTCGTTGTACTCGTCCAGATTGATCCCGAACTTGCCGTAAATCTCTTTCAAGTCATCCGGGAGCGCGTGTTTCAAATCAAGTTGATCGGCGTAGGCATTGTGCTGGTCGTTGAGCACTTCAAAATCCAGTTTTCGCGATTCAATCAGCTTGCGATTGTGCGAGACCGATTGGGGTGAAACTGCAACCAGAGTCGCCGACATTTGTTTGAATTCTGCAACTGCAGAGTTGAGAGCGTCCAGCTCAAAATTGCAGTACGGTCACCACATGCCTCGGAAAAACGTCATCACCAGTGGCCCTGACTTCAGCAACTCTGCAGACGATACATTGTTTCCATGCGAATCCGGTAAAGTGAATTCGGGCAGCGACGAACCAACGGTGGGAATTTCACGAGTCGCAACGGAGGCTTGAACCTCAGCGGTGCAGCGCTGCATTACGGCAACCATTTCGGGGGAAGCTTTGCCCGCAGACTGTTTCTTATATTCTGCAATTTTATCTTTAAGTGTCATCCAGATCTCCAAATTCAAAAATCAATATCCAATTCGACTCATCAGCTTAGTCGACATTATTGTAACGGGTGTTCAAAGCGATGTTTGCAAAAGTGGCTTCAGCGAATCGCACATCTTGCATAAGACTGCGGCACCAATTCTCTGTTAAATCAGTATCGAACTGTGTTTATTCCATGTTTTTTTCGATCGCCTTGCCTTCCCGGCGAACTTGAGCCCAGGTCTTTTCAAAACTGCCGACTACGTTGCTTTGAGAAGCCTCGCTCAGCAAGTTCAGGCAACTGCGAATGACCTCGGACTGCAATTCTCGATGAAAGGGAACTCCGAACTGGTGTCCCATTCGGAAAGGCAGGAACAATGCTCGAGGCGGTTTGGCGTGATTCGTCACATCCAAAGCAACGGTTGGCGAAACAGTCGGAATGCCTCGCTTTTCAATGGCACGCTGAACCAGCGCGATCGACTGATGTCATATCGGTCAGGCAGGTGCGGCAAGCACAATGTCAGCTTGCTCTTGTTCCATTGCGTCAGCAATGTCTTCAGCCAGAGTTTTTTCCAAATGGCGAGGATCCATGTTGTAACCGATGAACGAGAAGAAATTCTCGGTCAGTTCGCCAACCACCCCTGCGTCCGCAAGTTCCCGAAGCCGCTCGATCGGGTAAACAACATTAATGTCTCGATTAGCGCCTTCTGTGGGATACTTGATTTGATGAATTTCAAGTTCGTCGACCTCAGTATCCGAGGGTACTCGACGAAACGAGTAGTCGCCGATGGGATGCACGACATCAAAGGGAAGGCTACCCTTGAGTTGCACGCCCGAGGTGCTGACAAAGCCCAACCGACATTCGTTCAAAGGTTTTGTTTGTTGAGCCAGCGGCACAAAATCATCGTTGTGGATCATGGATCCCGGATAGCGTTCGTTAACCACGTCCCATAAACCAGGACGCAATTGCCGTTCTTCAGATGTTGGTTGCATGGGGCTGGATGAATCAGAGGTTGCCATCGTGAATCCACTCTCCAGATTTTTTCACAAAGTAAAAATGTAGATGAAAGAACAAGTGAGCCAGAGTTTCTTCCGACTGCTGCTCAAGTGCCTGGGAGATAAATTCTCGCTCCGTCGCCGGGAAGTCGACCAGCAGTTTCAGCGCCTCGACCCAGGCTTTGTCAATTTCCTGCCGGCCCGCTTGTTCGCTACCATCACCAAAGTGGAGTCGCACGTAACGGATCAGCGCTTCCTTGTCGTTTTCGGCAATCGCCGTTTTTAGATGTTCGCGCGACAAAGTACCGACCATATTCTGTTTGACTAGTTACTGTTCAAATAC
>CAZOXC010000907.1:0-1854 GCA_964583205.1 uncultured Pirellulaceae bacterium
ACCCAGCCCTTCAGGCTGGGCTAGAAAAACTGCTGGGCCTTTGGCCCGTTACGCGCCGGGAAAACTGCTGGGCCTTTGGCCCGTTATGCGCCGGGGAAACGGTTGGGTCGTTGGACCGTTAGGTGCTGGGGAAATGGTTGGGCTGGTGGGCCGTTGATTGCTGGGGAAATGGTTGGCTCTGTGGGCCGTTGAGTGCAAGCAAACTTGTTGGGCCGTTAAGCGTGAGGAAAATGGCGAGAAAACTCGCTGTACCATCAGACCGAGAATTTGGCTTTGGCTGTCAGAGCTGGGGCAATTACCAGTTGACTTCAACTTCTTCGCCGGGACGGATCGCCAGCATCTCGCTCAAGCTGATTCCGACGATCGTAAGTTCCAGAAAACCGCTGGAGCCTCGGACTGCCAGAAGAGTTGACTCAGGTTCTGAATGGTCAGAGTTGTGAATGCCGATGGTCTGATGGGGTCCAAATTTTACCGAGACAGAATCGTCATTGGGAATGTCCGTAATGGAATCGACTCCAATATCTGTGACTAAATCACCATTGTCGTTGACGCTTTGAACTTTGCCGCTGATTTGATTTGCCAAACCGTTTTCTCCCGTTTCTGATCAGCGAGATTTTAATGTTAAACTGGGATGCGTTTCAAGTAACGGTAGGCGACTAAGTACCAATAACATTGATAGATTCCCCCGGGGAAACATGGTAGGCGTCTGCTAAATTACCGTTAACCAGAGCGATCTCCAGGCAAGAACTGGAGCCAATATAGGCAACCAGGTCGCCCAACGGTCGTTCACCAAACGTACGATTGATTCCTTCGATTTCTTGATTGAGGAATCCGACTTTCGCGGATTGAATATCGATCTCGGACAAGGCATCCAGGTCGATGTTGGTTACCACATTGCCAAAATTGTCGATCCATACGACTTCGCCTCGAATTTCGTGCCCTTCGAAGGTCGGGATGGGGAAATCCAGTCGAACCAGATTTTCGATGGACGAGCCCAGTTGTGCCATGTCCACTCCCATGCTGAGGTGGGCTGCTACCGGAGCCATCACGTCTCGACCATGAAAAGTAGCGGTCACCTCTTCCCGCCAGAATTTTGGCTGAGTTAGCTCGACAATCTTGCCCTTGCCAAACTTGTTGCGAGCCAATTGGACGACACCGTTGTCCGGACCGACAAACCGCCAGGGCCCGATCTCTGCACAAATAATCTTGCGGTCGGTGCCAACACCTGGGTCAACGACAATAATGTGCACTGAATCGTGCGGAAAAGTTGAAATCGATTGGGCGAAAACAAATGCGGCTTGTTGAACCGCTTGAGGCTCAATGGAATGAGTGATGTCAACGATCAAGGCCGAGGGGTTGATCTTAAGAATGGCCCCTTTCATTTCCGCAACGTAGGGGCTGCCCAAGCCAAAGTCGGTGGTCAAGGTAATGATTGGCATCGGACCTTACCTCGAAAAATGTCCTGTTCGGACTGCGCTGCAGCAATTCTGCACTTGATGAAATTTCAATCAAAGCTGCTGCGGCCAACTGCTGAATATGCGATTCGGTGAAAACGCTACCGATCGCAAACGCTGCCGACTGATAACGCGTCTGCCCTAATCCACTGGCTGGGGTCAAGCTGCTGGGATCTATTTGCCGGGCAATTCGAAAGGCTTCTGCTTAACGGCTTTCCGAATGGCTCCGCTGCGGATGCACTGAACGCAAACTCGAATACGTTTGTTTCCACCTTCCGGCGTAACCACTTTGACTCGTTGCAAATTCGGTCGGAATTGTCGTCGAGTAATCCCGGTAACTTTCGTACCCACACCACCCAGATATTTGGCTTTACCACGTGTTTCCACGCTGTTCCCCATT
>CAZOXC010000908.1:0-1842 GCA_964583205.1 uncultured Pirellulaceae bacterium
GATCGCGACTTTTCCTCGAGTCTTTGCCAATAGATTCCAGACACCGTGTTCGTCGACATTGATAAACAGCCCGGTCCAGCGGCCCCCGGTCTTGATACGGCGACCATTGAGTTTCGCCGGGATCACTTTGGAATCGTTTTGCACCAGACAGTCGTTCGGCGAGAGAATCTCCGGCAAATCACGGACATGTCTGTGCTTAATTTCGCCCGAATCTCGATGAATCACCATCAAGCGAGCGTCTTCGCGATTTTCCAAGGGAAATTGAGCGATCAATTCTTTGGGCAACTCAAAGTCAAATTCGTCGACAGCTGTGCTCACTTTTCAGAATTCCAATCGTTCACGGTTCGTCACAAACATAAAAATAACAAGGGTTTAAGAAATTTCGATAGCAAATTCCGGGAATGATAGCAGGCCAGGCTCCAGTTGTTTGTTCCCCGGAAGTGGATATGTTTGGGTGATTGTGGAGTGAATTGGAGGCATCTCTCAATGGCAATTTTGACCGGCCAGTTTGACAGGACGTTAGACGATAAGTGTCGATTTTTGATTCCGAAATCGTTTCGTGAAATTTTTAGCGGCACCGAAGTTTATCTGTCACCAGGAACTCAGCATTCCATTGAATTACACACGACGCAATCACTGGAGGCGAAGGCTCAACGAATCTCTGATTCATCGAGTCGTCACGACGCGAAGCATCGGTTTGCTCGATTGTTCTACAGTCAATCTCATGTTGTTCCTGTGGATTTGCAAGGGCGGATACGAATTCCGGCCAGCCTGGTTAGTTGGGCGGGACTTGAACGATCCATAACGCTGATTGGAACCGGTTCACATTTGGAGATCTGGTGCAGCCAGCAATGGAGCGGTTTCGTGCGAAAACACGAAACCGAGTTTGATGAACTATGTGAGCTTGCCAGTGGGTTATCTGCCCAAATGGAAAGCGGAGAAAGTGTCGGCAGCAGCGGTCCGCTGGACCATTCAATGAAGACTCGACCGAAATAACGGGAATATTGCCACGTATTTGAAATCGGTAAACTGGCCACAGAATCCGGTTTCAAATGTCGAAAGTCAGGGATGTACTTTTTGTGGCGATCATGTTTGAATCAGCTATGTCAATTGACTAGTCCAACTGATGGTTCAAACAAGCCTTGGCTTGACCCTGGATGGCGCAAGCCAAGGTCTTTTTTTATGTCGACAATTCACCTACCCGTTTTGCCTCAAGAAGTGCTGCATTGGCTGGCTCCCAAGCCTGGTCAAGTGATGGTGGATGGCACTGTTGGCGGCGGCGGGCATACTCGAATGCTAGCGGAGAAGGTGGGCCCCGATGGTCTGGTAATCGGCGTGGATCGTGACCAAGCGGCCGTTGATCGTGCTGCCGAGTCGCTATCGGGATTGCCAGTAAAACTGGCGACTGCTAATTTTGCGGACATCCCCGAGTTGCTGGAGCAGCTTGAGATTGAATCCGTGGACGGCATGCTTCTCGATCTGGGTTTGTCCAGTGATCAGTTGGCTGATCAGGATCGAGGATTCAGTTATAGAAGCGATGGTCCGCTGGACTTGCGATTCGATCGAGATGCCGGCGAGCCAGCCTGGAAGCTGATCAATCGATTGAGCGAAAAGCACCTTGCCGATTTGATTTACCAGTATGGTGAAGAGCGAATGAGTCGACGAGTCGCCAGAAAATTTGTCGCTGAACGGCAGCATCGGCAGCTCAGATCGGCGAGTGAGATTGCGGAACTGATTCGTTCGGTGGTTCCCAGATCACGCAATCATTCAATCGATCCGGCTACGCGGACGTTTGTGGCGCTGAGAATTGCGTTCGATGAAGAATTGAAGTAGATCAAGTTT
>CAZOXC010000909.1:0-1841 GCA_964583205.1 uncultured Pirellulaceae bacterium
CCTCATTGTTGCGTTCTTCTTCAAGTGCCTTACGAATTCGACCGGATATATCGTCCAGGACTTCATCCCAGGAAACCTGTTCCCACTTGCCCTCGCCACGCTTGCCGACGCGCTTCAGTGGATGCAGGATGCGATCTTTGTCCTGAATCTGGTTGATGGTGGCGGGACCTTTGGCACAATTACGCCCTCGGCTACCTGGATGGTAGGGGTTGCCTTCGAACTTGCGAACTTCGTTGGTTTGTTTGTCGACATAGCCCAGCAAGCCACATGCGGACTCGCAATTAAAACAGGTGGTCGGCACAATCATCAGCTCGCGCTTCTTTTTGAGCGGCCAGGCGTGGGGATCGTATTCTTCCCAGTGGTCCCAGGATTCCGGCGGAGGGAACTTGGTCAAGTCACCCGGTTCGCGCAATGCCGTTAGTGATTCATGTTCTTCTGAATCGATGTTGGGAATCAGTTTCAGTGCGCTGGCGATTTTCTCGATCGCACTGCGTTTAGGATGATTCATCAATTTGCCTTGAACGAGTTTTCAATAGCCGGGTGGTCCACATGAGTAATTCCTGCCTGGCTGCTTTTAAAATGAACTTAGTGCTGGAGTAGCTGCACTGGTGTTACGCCAGCGGTACTTTTTGAGGTGCCCGCACCCAAATGTGTTCGGCCAGATAAATGCCGACCAGAGTTAAAATTCCGGCGACCGGCAACAACCACTTGGTCAGCGACCATCCGATGACCAAAGGCAGAATCGCGCCGACCAGAAAGACGCCTACCCAGTACAACTTGGCGTACTGGCCATCAAATCGGAAAATGGAATGAGCCACTTTTTGTGCATCGCGAGTCGGATGTTTGGTCCACATTTCGAACAGGTCGCAGGCGACTCGCAATGCGATCGAGCCGACCAGGGCGCCTCGCACCCACATTTCCCAATCCAGCGAAGCGAAAGGTGCGTACATACAAAACACGGCTGCACCCGCCATCACGGCATGAGCAAGCATGTGAATCGGCAGCACCGGGTTTTGCCAGAAATCACGGCCCTTGGCCTGCGAAAACAGAAACGCCGTATAGATCGCCGTAAGAATGGCCAGGATCACCAGCGGCCAGGCCAGCGCGTTGGCGAAGCCGGTATTAATCAATCTCGCTAAACACCACAGCAGCAACACGCCCGAGTAAGCCGTGATGATGTAGGCACCTCGCACCAGCCAGGACTTCCATTGGGGTCGCAGCAGCACGTAAAGAAATCGTTTCGGCTGATCCAGATCCATTGTCAGCAGCAATCCGGTCACACCCAGGAAGATCAAGGCCATCACGATGGCGAACCATTGAGCGATCGCCGAGACTTCGCGTCCCAGAGCAATTCCCGCCATCGGAATAATGCACACCCCGGCCGCGATGGCCTTGGTCCACAAGTAACCTGTGACCTGCCAACCCCACAGCACTCCCTTGGAAGGTGAATCGTAACTGCGGCGACTGGGCGATGGTTTTTGATCAGCCTGTTTCAATTCCTCCTGGACTTGATCGGCCTTTTTTTGATAGTTGGGGTCGCTGCCGTCTCCCTGCCAGACTCCGTCGTCATCACCCAGACTGAGAAACTTTTTCAAAGCTTCGTTGCCATCGCCGGAGTGGCGGTTGTCCATGTAACGAGCATAGTGGCCGACGCCACCCACCTGACTGCCCCACATCGTTTGACTGTTGGGATTGTTTTCACCGGGATCAAGTGAACTGGAATCACCCTCGATATAGAACAGCGCGGGCTGAGTTCCTTTTTCTGTTTTGCGAGCCGTGACTTGTTCCCGCGACTTCAACTGCGCGATATTGGAATTCGGGTCATCCAGGTCTCCCGAGAT
>CAZOXC010000910.1:0-1836 GCA_964583205.1 uncultured Pirellulaceae bacterium
GTGAATACCGGGATCGTTCACAATTGCCGAAACTAATCGGTGATCATCGGACGAACGAATCAAAATCGCGTTGGGGCAATCGGCCAGGATCGAACGAACTTCAGCCGGACTGCCGCTTGCCAACAACCGCCCTCCGGAAATCAGCAGCAAAGAAGGATCGACTGTTTCCACTTCATGCAAAATGTGACTGGCCAGAATCAGACTTCGTCCTTGACTAACCCATTCCTGAAGATACTGAGTCATTTGAATTCGACCGACCGGATCCAGGCCGTTAAAGGGCTCGTCCAAAATCAGCAACTCCGGGTCGTGAGCCATCGCTTGTGCAAGTTTGACTCTTTGCCGCATCCCCAGCGAGTATCCGCCCATGCTGCGATTCATGGAATCTTCCATGCCGACCGTTTGCAGACAACTCTTGGCTCGTTGCCAGGCTTCGTGTCTGGTAAACCCCTGAAGCTCGACCAGATAGGCGGCCCATTGAATGCCGGAAACACTGGGATACATGGGCTCAACTGCCGGACAGTATCCGATTTTTGTAAGCGCGGACTGATTTTTCCAGGGATTGATACCGAATATTTTTACTTGTCCAATCGTGGGTTTCAATTGTCCAAGTATCAGGTTGATCAAGGTCGTCTTGCCGGATCCGTTGGGGCCCAGCAGACCATAAGATCCTTTGTCCAGCTTCAATGAAATATCATTGACGCCGATCACGGACTTATACAGCTTGGTTACACCTTCAAATTCGAGCATTCAACTTTCCAAACAATCAGGCGCGCAATGGCGCAGCCACTCGTCGAAACAAAATCACTAAACTCAATATGGTTATTCCAATCAGCAGCACCGCCGAAGCACCGACGGCCGGAATATTTTCGGCCAATCCGAATACCCAGAGCTGAACTTTCCCAAGTGTGTCATACAGAGAAACCAGCGTCCAACTTGAATCGTAACTGGCACCCTCTGCCATCTGTTCCAGCTTGATCACGCGGACGATATTCCAGGCCACAAACCCCAGTCCCCAGACCGAGAACCAGGCGAAACCGGCAAAGCGACTCTCATGGGTCATGGAAGAAAACATCAGCGACAGCGTGCACGTTGGCAGAATCAACACCACCGAACAAACAAGAATCTGCAACGGAATTTGCCAGGTATCGTAAATGACGGTCAAGTCAGGTGACATCATCACGCCAAAGAAATACAAACCCAGCGCCGGACCGGTGGTAATCAGCGCGACGAAAAACGCCGGGATGGCAAGTTTGCCGACTACGTAGTCCAGTCGACCAATCGGCCGCGCATAGTACAACTGAAAGGCCCGGGAACGAACATCCTGAGCAATGAGTGGCGGCACCACCAATCCCAGCAACAACACCACACTGGCACCCTGAAACGTTCTCAAGAAATTGAGTATGAGCCAGGACCAAAGCTGTTTGCGAGCCAGATTTTTGTCGTTGTCCCGCAACGCATCTGTTACCGCATCAAAGCCTGGGAAGGTATTTGAAATGCGGAAAAAAGTTCGGTAAATCGTCGTGGCCGCTTCTGGAGACTTCTCCATCTGATCGATCATCTTCTCCCCGAAGAAAATTCCGATCGCGGCCAGCACCGCCGGCAGCCAGGCCAGCAGCATCGTTCGCTTGATCCAGCCGTTCTTTAAATTAATTTTTATTCCCGCTTCAGTGATCACCCACCACCGAGTGAAAATGGACATCAGGGGTCCGGACCAGGAGCGATAACCAACATCATGAATCGGCATGCTTGTCCTCCAATGCCGATATAAAGACTTCTTCAAGCGACGTTTTGGCTGCTATCAACGACTGCACTTGAATTCCCAGCTCAGAACAGACT
>CAZOXC010000911.1:0-1832 GCA_964583205.1 uncultured Pirellulaceae bacterium
CTCGTACTTGTCGACCGCCCGCATCAAACCCGTGTTGCCTTCCTGGATCAAGTCCAGAAAGCTCATGCCGCGATTTCGATATTTTTTGGCGATCGAAACGACCAGTCGCAAGTTGCAACTGGAAAGTTCCCGCTTGGCGTTTTCAAATTCGCGATGGTAATTTTGGCACATCGCAACTCGTTTGGCCAAACCTTCCGGGCTCTCCTGAGTTTCACTCATGATGCGGTGAAGCTCTTTCTTGAGACGGGTTCGCTCTTCGTCTCGAGTCGTATCGATACTGATTTCAGTCAAGCGTTGCTTGATCCAGGCCATTCTCTGCGACAACTTTTTGAGTTGCGAAATCAACGGGCTGACTCGTCGAGATCTCAAACTGAGTTCTTCTACCAGTTGCAACATCTTTTGACGGCAAGGCACAAAGCGTTTGCGAGCCGCCAGTTTTTCTTCATCTGAAGCAGACTTGCTGATCATGATCGCAAAGTCATCAGAGTTTTGTTGCAGCAGGTAAGCCAGCGTGCGGAAGTTGTGCGGCATTCGGCCAAGAATCTGTTCCTTGGTCAATTGGTCCGTCAACGAGACCTTGATAGTGCGATCGAAGGGCAACTCGCCCTCATAGACTCGCCGCAAAACACCGACGGTGGCGTTCAACGCGTAAAAGTTGGTCAACACGGCTCGACGAAATCTTCGCCGGGCAATCTCAATTCGTTTGGCAAGTGAAATTTCCTGCTCGCGACTCAACAAAGGAATCTCGGCCATCTGACTGAGATACATGCGAATCGGATCATCGCCAGGCCGAGTCAGTTTTTCGGCCAGTTTCATCGAGGCGATTTCGCGTTCCGTTTCGGTCTCGGTTTTTTTCAAGTCCTCTGCGGATGGACCCTGCGGTGCGGTCGCGGGAGCCTTTTCACGAATCTCGACGCCGTAGCTTTCCAAAGCCACGACAAGGTTGTCGAGTTTTTCCGGACTGTTAGATTCGTCCGGCAGATAATTGGATACGTCGTCGTAAGTTAAGAAGCCTTTTTTTTGTCCTTGAACGATCAGAGTTTGAAGTTCATTCTCCAGGTCTTGCACAGTGCCCTCCTGCGATTCCATTCGCTTGGTTGCTCGTAAAGATTTAGAATGGCTAGCACCTTTTGCGGGAATTGCGGGGGGTGACAGCCGGCGTTATTCACTCCCTTCCGTGGGAGTTGAAATTCCCTGACGTTGCAAAGTCTGTTCCAAAAGCTGCTTCATAATCTGATCTTGTTCGTCGTCATCCGCTTCCGACGAAAGTTTTGAAATTGCCTGCTGTTGATCCAGTCTCTGCTGGCTGCGATTGAACGAGTTAAATATCTGTTCAAGTTTGGCTTTGACTTCCACAGACGAGCCTTCTGCGCGTGCGGCGGCGGATTCATCCAGTCGAACCAGCAGGCTCTTTAAATCCGGATCTTCAATGTGCAGCATCAAGGTCTCAAAGTCTGGTAAATTGCCAGCATGATGGCAGTCGCACATCGCTTGAAATATTTTCCGCGCGGTTTCTTCCAACATTTGAGATTCGGTAATGTTTTCAAAAACGATTGGAAAATTTTCCGGTTCTTCAAGGATCGTCTGAATCAACTCAAGGTCCCGATCGGTCAGTCGCAAGTGAACAGATTTCGAATCCTCTTTCGCTACTTTGCGTGTATTGCGCCGAATATCAGACAGACGGGTTCGCAATTGACCGACGTCGACTTGAAATTTTCTGGATAGTCGAGCTAGCAATTGTTGCTCGCGCAAATTTGTCTGGGACTTGGAAGACATCTGTCGCGGGCTGGCGGCAATCGTTCCCAGGATACTTTCCAGCGCTTGATGAGAAC
>CAZOXC010000912.1:0-1827 GCA_964583205.1 uncultured Pirellulaceae bacterium
GTTATTGCTGATCGCGATTGCTACCGCACCTCTGGCCGCTCAGGAAAATTCCGAAGCAAAGGCTGACAAGCCCGCCGAGAAAGAATCCGCCAGCGAAGATTCCTCGGTACTGGCAATCGTCGGTGGCGATATCCATACCGTCACCGGTGCTGTGATTCGTCAAGGAACGGTTTTAGTTCAAGACGGAAAAATCCTTGAGGTCGGTCAATCGGTCGAGGTGCCGGAAGATGCGACTGTGATCGATGCCAGTGGAAAAACTGTGACGCCCGGATTTGTCGCAATCAGTATGCGTGGCGTTGGCCTGCGAACCGCGCCCGGACAAAGAGACAAGCTTGTCGATGCCCTGGATCCCTACGATCGCAACATCAAATACTCTTTGGGTATCGGAATCACCTCCGGCTGCATTGAAATGACTGCCGGTCGAGGCCGTGGTCGACGTGGCGCTCCGGAAAATGGTGAACCGGCCGAGATCTTCCCAGGCCTGGAAGATCCCATCGAAGAATACCTCACCGAAGAGATGCTGGATTATGGCGACGAAGACACCGCGCTCTGCCCTTGTTGTGGTCTACCGGTCCTTCCCACCGAACCGATTACTCCGGCTCCACCCACTCGAGCTCAACCGCGGAAAATGGCAGTGCTGAAAATGAGCTTTGGCAACCTGGACGCCATGCTGATGAAAGAAAATGCCTTTTACAGCCCCGCCCCAGGCGCATTGAATGGCGCCTCGCAACGACACAACTGGCGAATTGAACTTCGCAAAACGAAAGAGGCAATCGAAAAAGAAGCTGCCAAAGAAAAAGAGCAGCAGAACTCTGCCTCCGGAAAAAACAAAAACTCAAGTGGCAAGTCGTCGGCCTCGAAATCCGCCGCCACACAAAACCGCTCGCGACCAACCAGAAGCCGAGTGAATCAGGAATTGGTGCAGTTGCTGAAACGGGAAGTCGCCATGCGAATCCGAGCCAATACCGTCGATGAAATTCGCGACATGGTCGACCTGGCACAGGAATTGGGATACGACATCATCATCGAAGGTGGGATCGAAGCCTGGGTACTGGGCCAGGAACTGGGTGCCGCCGACGTCAGTGTGATTTACACACCACGACAAAGAAGAAGTGCCCAACCGGGTCGCGAAGATAATTCCGGCAGCTTTATCGAGTCGCCTCGTATCTTCCAGGAATCCGGAGTCCCCTTTGCGGTTGCCACACTTGGCAACACGGTCAGCATGGGCGGATTGGCGGGTCGAGATCTGACCAGCTTGCCGCTGGAAGCAGCTTTCTCGGTACGTGGCGGTGCGGACGAACAAACAGCACTGGAAGCAATTACCATTGTGCCGGCTCGCATGCTGGGACTCGAAGATCGCATTGGCAGCATCGAGAAGGGTAAGGACGCTGACTTGCTAATCCTCAATGGCTCGCCTCTGGATTACCGCACTTATGTCGAGCAAGCCATTGTCGCCGGCAAAGTCTCCTACGAGCGATCCGAAGATCGGGTTTACCCGCAGGAAGACGAAGACCAGTAAGCAAATCTTCTGAATCCCCAGAACCGCTATCGGCTGGGGAATCAGCAGGCGTGAAAAAACTGTCGGCGGCACTTGGCCTATCGCCTGTCCGCAACAACTACGCCCGGCAACAACTACGCCCGGCGGCAAGTATCTCCGGCAGCAAGCACAGTAAACCGTTACTTTCAACATCGTTGAAAATTCAGAGCCGGTTCCCACAGTAACGCATTCTAGAAAAGCGGCAAAAGCTGAGCGCCGCAATTTAACATCGAACTGGCAAGGTCTGGATACGAAGCGGCCCAGACATCGTCAAAGATATAGATGGTGCC
>CAZOXC010000913.1:0-1824 GCA_964583205.1 uncultured Pirellulaceae bacterium
CAGTAACCTGCGTATCGGTTTGCGGCTGAACCACGAAATGCCAATGATTCGGCAATACGCGTATATCGGAAGCGGAAGCGGAAGCGGAACGCGTTCATGGGCAAGTTTTTCTGTGAATCTTGCCGGATCAGTTCTCTTATTTCTTTCCTTGCTGCTGGTAAACGCGAACCCAATCGACTTCCATACCAGCTGGAAAATGATCTGGATTCGTTGGCCCTGACCCATTGACCCAACTGCCGCCGATCTGCATCGACAGAATCAGATAGAACGGCTGATCGAAAGACCATTGCTTTTCGCCTTTGGTGGGCATGCGGGGATACGTATGAGTGGGCTGGCCATTGACTGTGAAAACGATTTTGTCTGCATCCCACTGGCAACCGTAAGTGTTCCACTGATCTTTTTGGATTTCAACTTTGACATACCTTTGCGGCGTGTTCGTCTTGTCGATCTTCAGCGTGTATTCCGAGTGCACGGTTTGATAAACATGGTCATCAAAATTGAGGTGCTCCATCAGGTCAATCTCGCCTTTTGCCAGCCATCCTTTTTCGGTACCCAACATCCACAGGGCGGGCCAGGCACCTTGGGCGCTCTTGAATCGAGCTCGGATCTGGATTTTGCCGTACTGAAATGAAAACTTGTTCTTGCTGGTGACGCCCGCGGTTAGAAAGGGAGCCGGATCGTCTTCCTTGTTATCATTTTCGATCCCACGCAGGTTCATTACTCCGTCTTGAATTTGAAGCAATTGAGGATCGTCAGACATCGTATTCCGCCACGCCGAACGGCCGCGACTGCAGATAGTCCACTTCGATGAATCCAATTCGTTCTCGTCAAACTCGTCGGACCACAACAGCTTCCAATCGCCCTGATTGTCTGCGCCGTTGGCAGCTTCCGCATCGTTTTCAGGTGTCTTCGCGGGTGGCATCTTAAGCTGGTACGTTGCCAACACTGCAGGGTGGTCGCTGGGCCATTTACCGTCATGGACATTCATCATTTTGGCGTCGGTCACTTTGATCTGCTCGCCCAGTGTGTACAGGTAATCAATACGATAAGTCAGCTTGTTCGCGTCGGCGTTCCAAAGTTCATGTTTGTTGTGTTGCGTTGGATCGGAGTGAATCGTACGAAACGCATCTGTAAAACCCTTTTCCAACATCTGCTCGCTGACCGGCCAGCGCACCTCCAGGCCGTTGTGCCACTGTGCTGTATCCTTGGTCCAGTCAAGCATTGACGGGCTGTTGAAATCCCCGCCAACGAGTAACGGTGTCTGATCCGCCGACTTGATAAACGGATCCAGCTCATTCAAAATCGACTGCATCTCCTTGGCCCGCGTTCCCCACTCCGCTTCCACTAACTCGTCAGCTGTTGCTCCGTCGGCTTGGGAATTTCGTCGCCATGCCGGCAGGTGGTTGATCCACAGGCAAAACACATTCATCTTTTGCTGCTGCGAAAGCCGAATTGTTGCACCGCCAAACCAAAGCGCACGAAACAGCGGATGCGTTTCTTCGATCGGGTACTTGCTCATGATCGAAAGGTTGTCGCTGCGTTGGTAAAAGTAGTAGCCGACTCGATCTGCAATCGTGGGACCAGAGCCGTACGTTTCCTGCATCGTGATGATATCGGGATCCGCATGTTTAATGAACGCGACGGCCTGGTTGACGCCTTTTTCGATCCCGGGATGCCGCGCACCGTGCCAAATATTCCAACTCATCACTTTTAACTCATCAACCGGCTTGTCGAAATTCTCCGGCCGCGGGAGTTGCTCCTGCGGAAACCGCTGTTGATAAACTGCGAACACTTCGCCGTCGGTGAGCTGGCGATTGATCGCGG
>CAZOXC010000914.1:0-1821 GCA_964583205.1 uncultured Pirellulaceae bacterium
AACATATCAGGTGAGCCACTGCCGGACTGGCCAAATCCGGCATACCACCAACCAAACCACTCGTCACTGCTTGCAGGTCGTTCACCGATCATCAAGGTGTTTGAAAGTCCATCGGTAATCTCAGACGGACGAACAAGCGAATCACTGTAAAAAATTCCATCCATCGATTGATAGTCGGTTCCACATACGCCCATATAGCTGGTCAACGCAACATGAAATCCGTGAGAAAAATGTGACCGACCGCTCCTGGGATCTGACGGGCATTCGTAGGTAGGAACAGGTTGATGTGCAACTGTATGAAAGTATGCTGACACACCAGCTTGAAACCAATCTTGTGATTCGTTGTAGAGATTATCTTGTTCAACGAAAGGCAACAGCGTTGCTAACCATGTTGAATTTCGACGTGTGCTGGACGCCGACGAGTGAATTCCAGAAGGATATTGCCCGTGACTTGACTGATAGTTGTTCGCTGCCAAGGCGATTTGCCGGATATTGTTCGCGCATGCCACGCGGTTGGCAGATTCGCGAACGGCCTGGATCGCTGGAATCGCAATCGTCATTAGTATTCCAACAATTGCGATCGTGACCAACAATTCCACAAGGGTGAATCCGGATTTACGTTGAATCACCATTTCACGTTCTCCTACCAGAATATCATTCCTTAGCAAACCGCTTTCGCAGCCACAAACTACAACAACCAAGCACAGTTCCAATCAAAACGAACCAAACCCACAATGGAATACTCCGGGCATAGGTTGGTTCTGGGAGTCCATAATGAGATAGTTTAAATCGATTCCTGGGACCTTGTTCAGCAGAAAACTGAATGTTATAGAGCGTCGTTGAGGATATTGATTGGGCACTGGTCGTCTGTTCAACTAGTTTTGACACAAGCGGAATTCCATCGTGATCCTCGTATGACCACTCCGTTACAAAATTGTCATCGATATCGTTTTCGTGCGACCGATCTCGACTCAACTCAGCGCGAATCGGCACCCAAAACCTTTCGGGATCAAACCAAACTGTTAAATAATCGAACCCACTGACTCGGTAAACTCTGCCTCGACCGATCGGATGCATTTTAGCATCTTCGTACAGGTTTTCTAAGAAATCGAAATCAAGAACCACGCGAACAAGCGATTTTCCGTTCAGCACTTGCATTTCCGCGTCGACTATTTTGACCAATGGATCATCAAGCGAAAAAGCATCAAAGGGCACCAAGAATGGCCACCCTACAAAACCATGATTTAGGGCTGAATCGGCATGCATTTGCATTGTAGGCAGTGGCGAGTGTCGTGAGATATTTGAGTCTTCGGAATACAAGATCAAATTCGATGCTACCCACTCGCCGTTAAGCTTCGCAACGACGAACTCATAATTGGAGTTTTTACAGAAAGCCGACTCATCGGAAGTTTGTTTTGCCACTTCTCCATCGCTTGAAGAGGTGAATTCGCCGAAACCCTCCTGTGCAATGCAAACACCATTCCTTTGCGCTGTTGCAACTGATTCAAACAAGTTACTTATGTTGTTCGAAAAAATCTCACCCTCAATTTTAGATTTCCAGGAAACCGAATTCCACTTTTTCAAGTTCGCCCGATACTCGGCCCAAGCGGACTCTGCTTCCTTTCGAAACCTGGAAATCAGTTGATCGTCGCGCACTTTACCCTGATGCGCAACGCCGGACTCCGCGCCATTTAAAATCAAAGCCAAGCACAAAATGGTCAACAAACTTTGTCGCATCAGATTGCATTCACTTGTTCGTTCGGGTTTCTAGAGGGCCTTTCAAAACTATCAAATTAGACCAAACCATTTGAGATTCTGTGC
>CAZOXC010000915.1:0-1819 GCA_964583205.1 uncultured Pirellulaceae bacterium
AGATATGATTGAGGAGTACATCAAGAAGTACGGATCCGCCGAAAAAAAGGAGATCGAAAAGCTTGTCATCGACAAGTTGTCTGACGTTCTCGACGAGGCGCAAAAGAAGAAGAAGGTTGATAACCTTCTTCAAGCGATGTCCAAACGTGAAAATCGGATCAAAAGCATGAAAGTCGATGGTACTTGGAAATGGGTGCTTGAGCAGGGCGAGAATTAACACTCCCTAACGATTTAGGTAACGATTTAGGTAACGGTTTAGGTAACGGTTTAGGTAACGGTTTAGGTAACGATTCGCAAAAAACCTCGCAAAAACCAGCTTTTCGTCCTCGATATTTAGGTGACAAAATAGAGTTTTAGGTGCCCAAAGCAACCAAATAAAGAGCTACTCATGAAAGCAACCGAAGCCAAACTTCTCAAATTCCTCAGCCAGTCGCCGCAACTCCGGAAATATGTATTCAAAACGGGAGGAAAGTAATCTTTCGATAATCTATCGACGTTTTGGGATAATCTATCGACGGAGAGGCTTTGAAAAGCCAATTCTTTCCCCCCAATCTTTCGATAAACTATCGACAAATCAAACTATTATATCGACATAACTCCAGCAAAAGCAAGAACGCGGCTTTTGGCCAAATAGACGAATATGCCCAATTACTCCGAAGACCAACTCGTTCAACAAACGATGGCTGACTACCTCCAACAGGTACTCGGCTGGCGGTCGGTGTACGCCTACAACCAAGAGGACTTTGGGCCAGATAGTTTGCTGGGACGAGATTCAGATCGAGAAGTCGTTCTCAAAAGAACGCTTCGGGAAAAACTTGTCGAACTGAATCCTGACCTTCCAGACGAAGCGTACGACGATGCTGTCAGGCAGATTGTTGCCACGGAAGCCTCGGGCACGATTCCCTCAATCAATCGCGAAAAATACGACCTGCTTCGGGACGGTGTTCAGGTTGCCTTTTCCGGTGCGGACGGGCAACGAACGAAAGAACGTCTGAGAGTATTTGACTATTCAAACCACGAAAACAATGACTTCCTGTGTGTTCGAGAACTCTGGGTTCGTGGTGAACTGTATCGACGCCGTGCTGACATCGTCGGATTCGTCAATGGTATCCCTCTGCTGTTCTGTGAATGCAAGAATATCCATCGGAATTTGAAGGCTGCCTACGAGCAGAACTTCTCTGACTACAAAGACACGATTCCACACCTGTTTCATCACAATGCTATCGTGATGTTTGGTAACGGGGAAGAAGCCAAAATCGGATCAATCACCAGCCAGTGGGAGCACTATCACGAATGGAAACGACTCGCTGAAGGTGATGAAGGCGTGGTCGATATGGAGACGCTGCTCAAAGGCGTCTGCAATCGACAGAACTTCATGGACATCATCGAAAACTTCATCATGTTCGATGATTCATCTGGGCGAGCGATCAAGATCGTGGGTCGAAACCATCAATTCATGGGGGTGAACCTTGCGGTTGAGTCGGTGCGAAATCGAGAGCAACGGCAAGGAAAGCTGGGTGTTTTCTGGCATACCCAAGGGGCGGGCAAGTCCTACTCGATGGTCTTTTTCACTCGTAAGGTGCACCGAAAGATTGGCGGCAGCTTTACGTTTGTCATGCTGACCGATCGCGATGATCTGGACACTCAACTGTACAAAACTTTCGCCGGGTGTGGGGTCGTTGATCATGACAAAGATCCGTGTCGCGCAGCCAGTGGAAAAGACCTTAAGGGGCTATTAGGCCAGCATAAATCGTACGTGTTCAGTTTGGTTCAGAAGTTTAACCAGATCGTTGACCCTGACGAGGGGTACACACAGAGA
>CAZOXC010000916.1:0-1817 GCA_964583205.1 uncultured Pirellulaceae bacterium
ATCGGGTACACGCCTCGATCCAGCAGGCCCCCGCCACCCAGCTCAGGGTTAAAGAATCGGTTGTCAGCCTGGTGAGGTACTGGATATCCGAAGTCAGCCACCAGCATGCTCGGCTGGCCAATGACCTTGTCCACAACGACGGCCTGTCTCATTTTCTGGATCAAGGGAATGAATCGCATCCACATGGCTTCCATGCAGAACACCTTTTTTTCGCGAGCGACCGCGACGACCTTCCGGGCGTCTTCTGAAGAGATCGTGAAGGGCTTTTCACAGAGCACCGCTTTGCCTTGCTCCAAACACATCTGGCAATCGTCGGCGTGTCGGTGGTTCGGGGTCGCGATATGAATGGCGTCGATATCAGGATGGGCTGCCAACGATTCGTACGAATGAAAATAGTTGGGTATGCCGAATGCTGAGGCAAAGTCGGCTGACCGCGTCTCAGTTCGCGAGGCCACACCGACTAATTCGGCATTGGGTAACGCTCGCAAACCGGTGGCAAAGTCACAGGCCATGGTTCCTGTGCCAATGATTCCCCAGCGTGTCGTTTTGTTAGCGTTGCCTGTGTTATTTGTCATTGCCAGTTTCTGTTTCTCAAGCCCAGGTCATGGGAGGTATAGGATCAAAGGAGGTCTCGACTTCGTGGCGCTTACCGGGGCTTAGAAGGCCAGCACAAACCAGTGTTAATTCGGTGTTGTGCAAACTAAAGTCCGCATTGAGGCGCGGCTGTGTGTTTTGTGCGATCGCTTTGGCCATATCGGCGATGCCGACGGCGAAGTCAATTCGAAGATCGCCGAATCGAGGCATCGTGGGTGTTTTGTGAACAAGTCGGATTTTGCGACCGCGCTTTTGCTCGATCAATCGATTGCGCACGTTGAAGCGGCGTTTCAAGCGAACGGGGCTCTGATGTTTCCAGCAGTCTTGAACTGTCAGAATTCCTTCGTCACCAATGATTGTTAGCGAACGGTCGGCCGGTGCAACAATGCTGGCGGTCAGGCGGGCTACGGCACCGTTGGAGAACTCGATCAGCGAAACCGTAAAATCGTCAGCGTCGCTTTGGCCGGCGGGGCCTTTGTGCGGTGTGACATTGTTGCCGAACGCGGTGACCGCAACCGCCGGTCCCCAAAAAGCAGTTAACCAGCTTGTGAAATAGGCGTTATGTTCCAACGTACAACCAAGATTGAACTCGTCGAGATAGGGCCATGGAATGCCAAAAGCGTTTTTCCAGCGGCGAAACCGCTTCTTGACAAAAAATCCATCGTGAATCTCAGCCAGCGCTAATCTTGGCTCTCCAATCTTATTCTCACGCAGTGCTCGCCAAAGTGTTTGAGCCGATTCAAAGAGCAGAGTCGTTGGCGCCGTACAGAGTTGTAGATTCTTTTGTTTGCTTATCTGAACCAGTTCTCGCGCTTCCTTAAAACACAGCGTCAGCGGCTTCTCGGTGTAAACATGTTTGCCCGCTTCCAGCGACTTGGAAATCACTTCAGTGTGACTCTCTGGGTTGGTCAAGTTCACAACCGCGTCGACATCTTTGTCATTAAGTAGTTGCTCGAATGAATCGAACTGCCGGCTTGAGGAGCGTTCAGCGAAAATTTTACTTCGACGAGAGTCCAGATCGAACACGCCCGCCAAACTCAGTTCGGGGTGACGACTGAGCGATTGAAAATACAAGGGTGCGACAAAACCGCAGCCAACAAATGCAAGCTTCATAGATGGAGTTAGCTGGAAGACCCGAAGGCGAGGGAAAGGTGACGGACTCGACAAGCTCTGCTGGATTTAGAGACTCTGACCGACCTTTGAGTCTAATTGGCAGAAGAACA
>CAZOXC010000917.1:0-1816 GCA_964583205.1 uncultured Pirellulaceae bacterium
GTTTACGGCAGAGGCAGAGCCCGAAAAAAACAGCCTGGTCCCCGTGTAGTCTCGGGCTTGGTCTCCCATCCTCAAAGGGGGGACATGTCCTGCGCTTGGGACAAAACCAAACCCCGAGCCAACAGAGAAGAACTCTCCGCCAGTTCCGGTTTGCGACTGAGGCTTGCCAAAAAACGCCCTGTTTGTCCTGAGTTGCACAATGCCAACGGGCCCAACAATTGACGAGGCGTCAAGGATTGCTTGCGCAGCCCTTCGGATGCTTCCCAGTGTGACTGCATCGTTTGGCGATGTAATCCTCTGAATCAGAGATTCGGTGCTTTCGCCGGCCTGCCTCGTGGTGCCCCTATCCCTCGCGTGCTCGTTTGCCCAGTCTGTCTCTCCGTCAAATGTTGAGTTCAGAATCATCGACTGAGAAAAGAGAAACTCGTTCCTTGTCATTATCCTGTCGAAGACTTTGACTATCAGGAGGATGTCTTCCATGCCCCTCTCAGTCTTCGAGTAACCATCGGGGACTGAGTTGGAGACGAAATCAAAAATCTCCTGTTCTGACTCTGTTAGCAACATCAGGTTATGCTCACAACTCCAGCTCTGATTAACTCGTTCGCATTGGGTTGAACGTCAACCAACGGATTCAGTATAGCTGCGCCTGTGACGTTTATCGGGTCAACGAGGAAGGCTACAGCCTGAATGGACTCGGTGCGAAGAGTCTCGCCGATGTCCAACCGGGCAATCCTCGACGCGATGGCGGTCTGAACCCTTGGAACCAGTTCGGTGATGTTCGTCCCTGGCCTAACGGTTAGCTGCATGTTGATATCTTGGATGAACACCGAGCCTCCGGAAACGTTGACGACGGCTCCACCTGCCTCGAAATCCCCTAGAATTGCTATTACGTCCGACACCATCTGAGATGATGAGGCCCCAGAATCGTCAGTGACATAGAGAGTCACGATACCCGTTGCCGGGTCCGATATTGGGGTTGCAATCCTTACCGACGGAACCGACAGCGCTGCAAACCTAAGGGCAGGAAGTGTCCCCCTTGCAAGGTTGGCGGAGAAATTCCTGACCCTGGCCACCAGCGCTTCGTCGGTCTCCTCCTCGTTCCCCCCAGCCGAGCGAAAGGAGTTGTTTACGGTTATCGTTGAATCAAAAACATTAGATACGATGCTGGTTATTGTTCCAGCATTCGTGACCCCTGCGACACCAACGTTAACAGCTGTCGCCGGAACAATCTTTGAGGAAACCTCCGTGGCAGTCCATGAGACATCGACGTTTGTTGTAAACTCAACGCGGACGCCAGCCGAGTCTGGCTCGGTGGAGAAGACAGACCCAGCGACGATGGTGCCTGCTGGTTCGCCTCCGCCTGCCGACGGTCTCGTTAGGGTGAGGTCAACAGTTGCCGCTGTTGCAGGCGAACGGACGATGTTGCTTCGGTCAAAAACCAGTTCCGTAAGGTCTTGCCCGAATGCGCCATCGAGGAACGTCCTCCGGAAAAGCTCTTCCGCTCTTGCTATAGCCAGCTCGGACGCAGCTGTTGCGGCAAGGTTGAAGATATCCGTGATATCTCCTTCCGCAAAAAACAGGTCAGGCCTATTGATTAACGCCTCGGCCCTGCCGGTGTTGTAAATTTCATCGAATGATGGTGTTGGCATCCAGCGGTCTCCTTGAGTCGTTGAGAGTTATAACATCATTAAAATTAAACGGCTGAAACGTAATGGTCCGTCCTGACACGGAAATCCTGATGACTATAGATATGCCAGAGCCTACGGTCCTGATTGCTACGTCGTCCACACTGTCTATCCTGGTCTCAAACGACAGC
>CAZOXC010000918.1:0-1810 GCA_964583205.1 uncultured Pirellulaceae bacterium
GCCCATAGCGGGTTGCTGGCTGACCAGTTCGATTTCACGTGACAGGGCGGAAACGTATGTTTCGATTTCTTTGGCGTTCTTTTCGGTGAACACTTTGAAATAGCAAAACTTGCAGCGCTTGCGGCAAAACGGGATGTGCAGATACAGGCCCAGCGGAACATCGCCGGGCGACTTTCCAAGCGCTTCTTCAACCAGATGGAGTTCGTCGCTTTTCCATTGAGAAAAAGGTGGGTAGTTGGAAATGAAATAACTACCAACTTCAGTCTTGGTTGAATCGGTCATAAATTAAGCTGAAAGAATCTAAGGAAACGCGATTTATTTCTTACCCAAACAATAGACCACGCCTCGCAAAGTCGCAACAACCAACTTTTCACGAGCCGCCGCCAAACCGCTTGAGACTTCACCGCCCAGTTCAATTTCACTGAGTTTCTTGCCGTCTTTCAAGTTGAAAACATATACCCGGCCGTCATCGGAACCGGCATAGACACGTTCGCCAGCAATAATGGGCGAGCAGTTAATTTTTCCCCGAGTGCGGTATTCCCAAATGAGTGCGCCAGTTACAGCATCCAGGCAATGGATCGTACGATCGTGGCCACCATACACAACGATTCCATCAGACACGGCCGGGCTGGCGCGGATCGAATTTCGATTGTCGGTGTTCCAGTACATCTCCATGTCTTTCCAGTTGACCGAGTAAAATCCTGCGCTCTCGGTTCCGAAATAGACAAAATCGCCGTCCACTGCCGGCGTCACTCCAGTCTGCGACCTGATATCGACCTGGCCAATCGATTCTCCCTTGTTGAGATCGACGGCCGTTAATTGTCCGTCGCAGCCCGCCAGAAAAACTCGCTCTTCCACAATCGTTGGCGAGCAGCGAATTTGATCGGCCGCTTGATATTTCCAAACCTCTTCACCCGTTTTCGCATCGAGGCAATACAAAACGGAATCCTGCGAGCCGAATATCACATTGTCGCCGAAGAAATTCGCGCTGGAATTGATTTCGGCCAGCGTCTCGTATTTCCACTTTTGATTACCTTTCAAATCCAGGCAATAAAAGTAACCGGTCACATCGCCGGCATACAGCAAACCATCTTTGACAACCGGCGTGGTGACGAATCCCAGTTCGTCTTCGGTGACAAACTCCCAGACCTTCTCGCCGGTTTCAAAATCCAAGGCGTAGATTTTCCCGTCCAGGTCTCCGATATACACAACATTGTCAACAATCGATGCTGAACTTTCGAAGGCACCATCCGCCACCTCAAACTTCCAAAGCACTTCCAGTTCGGACGGTAATTCAGTTGTGGTCACACCGCTGGACTTGGAGTCGCCACGAAAATACTCCCAGGCCTGATCAAGTTCACTCTCTTGCAAATTCGTTTTTGTATGCGGAGCGACTTTTTGCGAACCTGCTGGACCGCCGGCTCCGATCAAACTGGTGCAGAGAACGCCTGCGCAAAAAGTCGTCAACAGAATTCCAGGTGATTTGGGAGTGTTCATGATCATCGCTCTGTTTTCCGAGTGAGTATTTATGAATTGCCTGAATTGATCAGCGGATTCAGGTTGCCTGAGTCATCAAGTTGGATTTTAGTAGGCCCGCTCATAGATGCCCAACAAATTTTGTTCGTCAACTTCGCGAGGATTGAAGTTCCCCGTCCATTGCTTGGCCGCCTCGACCGCCAGATCACCCAATTGTTCCCGCGGTACTCCACAATCTTGCAACTTCGTATTGAGTCCTGCCGCGGCAACCAGTGATTTCACATAATCCGACAATGCCAGCGAACCGCCAGCAGGCTCGGGAGCGCCATTTTGC
>CAZOXC010000919.1:0-1808 GCA_964583205.1 uncultured Pirellulaceae bacterium
AGCTTGCGCGGCGACGCCAGCATCATCGCCGTCTTCGATACGTTTCAGTGAAACGAATTAGCCATGACTGGCTGGCTGCCAGAGTCCGATGATATTTCCTTCGGTATCCTGGACTTGTCCATAAATTCCCATTCCTGGAATTTCGTGTGGTCCCATCAACGCTTTGCCTCCGCCGGATTCAACGTCCTTTAGTCGTTGCTCGCAAGAATCGACTTGCAGAACAATCACTGGCGACTTGGCTCCCTCGTCGGCTCGAGCGTATGTGCCACCGTTGATTCCGCCGACTTCCTTCGGCATCATTTGTTCGTTGACTTCCGTCGTCATAGCAAAGGTATAAGGCATATCGCCGGGTGCGTCGGTAAAGGTCCATCCGAAAACGCCTGAATAGAATTTTTCCATTCGTTCCTTATCATCGTAAGGAACCTCGAAATGACATACTTTGTCCATCTGTTCTCCCATAAAAAATTGACAGGGAGATTTTATCGAGCGGGAACTCCAGTCTCCAGCTCAAATCGTTGAAACTGTACAAAATCAATGACCACTCGCTACTCAATCTGAAGCCAATGATTGAGAGACAGAGAAACTGAAAATCGAAACTGAATCATCAGCGGTTGGGATGATCCGCGTTGAGTTTCGAAACTTCTTCTCGCAACATTTTCAGCACGCGGGATTTGGCCACATAGATATCCGAGATTGGCATCGCCAGCTCTTTGGCAACTTGTTTGACCGGGATTTGCTGACGAGCGACCATTTGAAAGGCTCGCCAGGTTTTCGGTTGGACTCGGTGACTAACCAGTCGCTCGGCTTCAGCCAGCAATTCCGCTTCATACTGCGCCTCGATTCGCATCTCCAACGTATTCAGCGCTTCGGGAGCTGCCAACATCAGCAGATAGTTATTGATGGCAGTCTCACCCGAACCGGTGATGCGTCGCTCCCACTTTTTCCCCAGATCACGCACGGCATTTTTTGTAACTGTCTTCAACCAGCCTCGAAAAGTTCCCAGATTGACGTCGTATTCGAAGGAACGCATGGTAGCGACAAGTTTGGCCAGAACTTCCTGAGTCAGGTCGAGTGCGTCGGACTCCTGGATATTGAATTCCTTGCACCAGCGATAAATTTCCGGTCCATATCGATCGACAAAATTGTTCCAGGCTTCTTGATCTTGCAGATCTTTCAGCCTCAATAACAGAGATTTACTGGTGTTTAATTCAGAAATATCCGGCACGATTCAAGTCTTTGTTTGATTTGACGAGCATTATCGCGAGAATAGAGTTGCCTCGCACTTCCAGATTTTACTCACTCCTCCGCTTCAGGGGAAACAAGTATGAAATCAAGCGGCGAATATTTATTGAATCATTCTGAACCAAAACGTACGTCTTCCTGTCCCGAGCGGAAAAAACTGAAACGGCTGTTGCTGGGCGAATTGCCTGCGCCGCAACAGCGGTCCTTGAACCGGCACCTGGAGAAATGTGATCTTTGTTTAAAGGTGCTGGATGGACTGAGCCAGGAAGAAAATTCGCTGGCAGAAATGGTGACTCGCAGTCTTGCCAGCAGCCCCAGACCCAGCGATTCGGTCATCGTCGCACTGGATCGTCTGAAATCGAAACAGGAATTCGAAAAATTTCAGGCTCGAATTTTTTCTGAACGGACAGCCCACTTTCAAACACTCGCAGAAGTCGAACCCGACGCGGGCGACCTGCTCGCCGAAGACAAGCCCCAGCCACCAGTCTGGATCAACTCCAAAATCAAACTCGGTGAAGTGATTCAGCTGGGTAGACATTCGGGTCGCTATGAAGTCATTCGAGAAC
>CAZOXC010000920.1:0-1805 GCA_964583205.1 uncultured Pirellulaceae bacterium
TTTCGTGGCTGCAATGTTTCTGCGTTTCGAGGTTTGACCATCAACGAGGATGGCACCGCGTTAGTCGACTTTGTGGTGACCGTCAGTGTGAATGCTCGCAGAATGGGCTATGACGTGCCGGTGGCGCGTCGTGAAGTTGTACTCAAATTCCGCCAGACCGCTGCTGGCTGGAAGGTTTACGACTACCGCCATTTTGACCCGGCCGACCGACCAAGGCAGCTTGGACTCTAATAAATCTGCTCGTCAAGTGGTTTGTTGGAATCAATTGTTGGCTATGCCCTGTATTCCTGTCTCGTGACAAAAGGTTAAAATTCAGGCAACTTACTTTTTGATTAAGAAACGATGCCTGACACTACCCTCGATCTAAGATCCTTGATCCGCGAGGTTCCAGACTTTCCGAAGCCCGGAATCAACTTCAAAGACATCACGCCTTTGCTGGCGCATCCAGCCGGATTTAAACAGGCGATTCGGCAAATGGCCGATCATTACCGCGATCAGCCAATCGATGTAATCATCGCGGCGGAAGCTCGAGGGTTCATTTTTGCCACACCCATGGCAATTGAACTGGAAGCCAGTTTCGTTCCGATTCGAAAGCCGGGCAAGCTTCCTTTTGAACGACACAGCTACAGTTACGAATTGGAATACGGAACCGATACGCTGGAGATGCACATTGACGGTGTCGAACCCGGACAGAATGTATTGATCGTTGACGACTTGCTGGCGACCGGCGGAACTGTTGGAGCCTGCATTAAAATGGTCGAGCAGTGTCAGGCGAAAGTCGTTGGCTGTGCTTTTCTTATCGAACTGGAATTCCTCAACGGCGCGGAAAAACTTGCGCCCCATGACTCGTTCAGTTTGCTCAAGTACTAAATCGTATCGCCGCTGAGTTCGTCTACTCTTCTATTTCTGCGCTTGCTCAGTTCTGAGCATGTGGAAGTTGCTGGAACTCGAAAAATGCGAACGCGAAATGAACGCTTAAAACAAATAGCGTGGTCCAGAGTATTGAGATCGTCACGCCACGACTGACATCGGCCGACGAGTACTTGGGACGCCGTCCCTGAAAATAGGAAATCACACCAATTCCGAATCCGCAACAAACCAGCTTGGCCACCAGCCAGTGAGTGCCGAAGTAAAACGGCTCGCCAACCACATGCAGGGTGTAATGAAAGTTCTGATACCAAAAATCCGGTGTGTGATTGGGTTGGGTATAGCAAAACGTGAACAAGCTGGTCAGGCGGGCGGCAAGAAAAGCAATCGTGTTCAGCAGCGGCATGCCGATGATAAACGAAATCATGATTGGCGAGAACAAATAGGTTCGCGGGTTAGCTCCCAGTGTTTGTAAGGCGTCGATCTGGTTGCCATATTGCTTGCTTCCCACGTCAGCCGTTACTGCCGCTCCGCTCCTGGCGGCGATCATGACGGTGGCGAGCACCGGGATAAAGAGTCGAAACAACGCAAATCCCATCGCTGCCAAAAGTTCTTCAACCAGCAATGGCTGAGTGTAACTGGCAAAGGGCAGGAACTTAAAAATGAAATAGGTCGTCACAAAACCAATGATCACGCCGGCCATTGTCATGTAAAACCAGGCAGTAGGACCAGCCACCAGTCGTGCGTAGTGTAGCAAATAGCGAAGTCCCCATTTTAAACTTCGCCAGGTTGGTATCAAACTGATCAGGCCCAGCACCATCGATTCCAAAAGCCGGGCACCGAAAGGCAGGAAATCGATGGCTCGGCGTTTGGCTCGTTCCACAAAGTCGTTCCCAACGGCTTCATCCACCGAAAGATTTACAGATTGTGCCATCGGT
>CAZOXC010000921.1:0-1805 GCA_964583205.1 uncultured Pirellulaceae bacterium
GAGGAACGGCTTTTTGAATTGTAATGAGGGCTGTTGATCAGAACACTCCGCCACCACCAGCACCTGCTCCTCCACCAAGAGCGGCACCACCTGCTCCTCCTCCTGCTCCACCAAGAGCACCGCCTGCTCCACCGCCGGCTCCGCCACCTGCTCCACCAAGAGCACCGCCAGCTCCACCACCAGCACCACCGGCTCCGCCTCCGCCAGCGGTACCATCCACGAAATTAAACGTGGTAACTTCAGAAATGCTTGTGAAAAATGGGCTAGGAGCCGTAATTACATATAGGCGATCTGATGTCGCAGCAAACGCAGACATCTGAGAACCAGAGGGCAGAGTCGTCACAACGGGTTGGAAACCACGAACTTGTCGACGCCGGAAAAACTCTTCATCGATATTGCCGTCAACCACACCTTCGCCTCCTCGAGAGGTGATGTAATCGATGGCTGATGGTGTAACACGTCCGAAGGAACGTAATTCCTGAGCCAGAATTTGTTGATTCATGGCCGGAGTTTGTGCAACTGTTTCAACATTTCGCTCTTCGATCATTTCGGTGCGGCGACCGTTTTCCAGATGGAAATTGACAATCGCACCGTTGTCATCCAAGATCACTTGTCGACGCTGGCTGGTTTGTTCTGCTGTTCGGAAATTTCGATAAATCTCGACGGTCACTTTGCCAGAGGTGACTTCACCCCAAACTCGCTTGACCAACAATCGGTAATCGCCAGAAAAGCCCTTGGGCAGAACATAGTACTCGGTGATCTCGCCATCTTTGTTTCGAGTAGCTGCCTGGTCGCCCATCATCACGCCACCGCAAGCGGTACGTTGGTTGGTGCGAGAGCAAATCGTTCCGCCTGGCTCTTCAACGTACAAGTCGATATCGGCGTCACCTGTCCAGGAAACTCCGATGATACAATCTCGGTCAAGAGTCTCAGCCAATTTGGCTTCAAAAGTATCTCGTTCGGCAATGCGACCTTGTCGTTCAAGTTCGATCAAAGCAGTTTTGGCCGCTTTGAAAGCCCGGCTGACATTCACCTGGTGATCTGGCCAGGCTTGACCAAGGATTCCGATGCAGGCCCACTGGATGCCATCCAGGTCATTGATTTTTTGAGCCGCCTTCAGGCCAACCGCGTATGGAGTTACTCGCTCTGGATAAGCATCTGAAACCTCTTTCAGCAGGTGCAACGCTCGCGATTCCATTTCGTTGTTGGACATGAATACTGCGGCCATCATCAAGTCATCGACGTTTTCGCTCATGTCGACTGAAGACATAACCGCACGTTCGATTTCTTTCTGGTTTGAACCTTCAATTCGCAAGGCCAGGATCATCGCTTCGTACATCCAAGCCTGAGTTTGCTCGTGCTTCATTGCTGCTTGAATAACGGTCACGACTTCTTTCGTCTGACTACGTTTCATCATTTGACGAACGGTTTCTCGAACATCAGCGGGATCAGCAAAGTTGTCTGAAAAGTAGCTATTCCACTTTTCTGATGCCGAGTTTCCCTCGATCGAGTCCACGTTGACAGCTTGAGGCTTTCTGTTCTCATCAACCTTTTTGCTGACAGGACTGGCGTCAAGCGAATCTTGAACGAAGAACAGGCCACCGCCTCCTCCGCCGCCCTGGCGTCCGCCGCCGCCGCCACCGAAGCCGCCACCGCCTTGTCGGCCGCCACCGCCGCCGCCGAAGCCGGCACCGCCGCCGAAGCCACCGCCCTGATTTTGGCGTGGAGCAATCAAGTCAGCAACGTTGTAGATATTGACGACTTGTCTTTCTTCGGCAACTTCCGATGAGACGATTTCAAACACT
>CAZOXC010000922.1:0-1804 GCA_964583205.1 uncultured Pirellulaceae bacterium
CGTGAATTGAAAGCCGCGCAACGAGAGGAATTGTTGGAAATGCTTTCGCTGGGACAACGCGAAAAATTCCATGAGATGTTCGGTGAAGCTGATTTGTCAGCTTTGTTTCAGCCCATCAAATTGCGTTAAAAAATTTGAAGGTTGTAGGGATGGTTCTTTCAGGCAATTGTCCAGTGACAACCGTCCCTCCGCTTAGCCAAAAAGAATGCGATTAAATCGCCGTAAGTTTTTTCATCGTTTCGACCAGGCTCTCGTCAAACAGGCAAAAACTGTACTCGCGGCTACCCAGTATGCGTGCGCGCTGGAGTTGTTGACGTTCGTCGGCCAGTTCGTTGGTTAACCAATTGCGTTTTTCCACCAGGGCGGACTGAAGCAGCTGATTGATCTGAGTGACTCGTTGATAAGTTTCCAGACGCTTTGCCGGATACTTGAATTCCTCGATCAACTGTTTTTTGGCGAAGATCAAGTTGGCTTCTAAGACACCGGGATTTTCTACGAACTCTTCCGGGTGATACTGCATTTCCCGCAAGGTGACTCGGTACTGTGTCAGGTCCTGCCGAGTGAGCAGCTCGATTGGCGAGTCAAATTTGATGGTGGCGGTGCTGGTTAAGTACTCGGGCAGCTTGACGTTGAGAAATGATTCGGCGATTTGATCGGTCAATTCGTCATACTTCGCGCCGCCAATACCGTGGATGAACATGTCACACAAGAAAAGACGGGAGAACATAGTTGTCGCAAGAGCGCGAGGTCGAATTGCATACTTTTCAAAGGCTTCGTGCCAGGCCGAGTTGTCATTGACTGGAAGTTCAACGTAAATGTTCGACAAGTTGGAAAGCTTGATTAAATCACCCGTCTGCTTGACGAACAGTGGCTGCCTTGAGGGTCGTTGGTCGGTCCAAATCCAGAAGGGCATTTCCATGTAGCCTTCGACTCGCGCCAGATCAGGTAGCGGTTGGGAACGATTCTTGATTCCGTAGAACTCGCGATACTCCTGAAGCACTCGATTGTAGATTTCGAAAAATCGATCGGCTTGTCCAATCAGTTCATGAAAGAAAACCCCGAATACTTCTGACTGGCAAACTTGACTTAGCGGCAACTCAAGGTTGTCGATGCCAAATTCGGATTCCAAAACGTTGCGGCCACCAGCGAGCGCCTGGCCAAGGTTTTCTTGCTGCTTGCTGATTCGAAGCACATCCGGCCACAGTCGGTCAACCAGCGGATTATTCACAAAGGGCGAAACCGTTTTCGACGTTTCTGAGGCGAAGTTTTCGAAGATCGTTTGGTCATTGACCGTTCTGTTTTCAAAAGGCATCAAGCGTCCGCCTTGGTCAAAGGGGACCCGCCGGATGGTGGGTTGATCGGCAGAGCCGGAAGGAACCGGAATTTTGGTGACTCCGCACAAGTCATTATCGATCAACAGGTTGACTGGCTGAGCATCGAATTGCCGCCCCAGTTGATGCAGCACAAAGTTTTTAAACCAGACACCCGGGTGAAACAGTTGAGGTTGGTGCCCAGAGAGAATCGTCGAGTTTGAATTTGGGGTGCTGCAGTCGCGATATTGCCGAGTGTATTGAAACGCCGCATCAACCAGATCTTGTTGCGCCTGTGCTCGCCATTGTTGAATACTTTTCCCGGCGATGTTCAGTTCCAGCGACGCAATCTCACGTTGATTGCGATTCCAGGTTTCGTGAATGTTTTGCGCAAGGGGGTGAAAGAACGCGGACCCGGACTCGGCAGGAGCTCGCATTCGGCGATGTCGAAACGTCATCGACGGGATTGTCATCCAGTTAGGACCTGATTAGAG
>CAZOXC010000923.1:0-1797 GCA_964583205.1 uncultured Pirellulaceae bacterium
TGAAAGCCCCCATACCGCCATCGTTTTGTGGCGACAGAACCATGTGCCAATGATTGTTCATCCACTGGTAAGCAATTAAGTCGACCGAGAACTTCGAAAGTGCCTCGGCAACAATCCGTTCAAATGCTTCAAAGTCCTGCGGCTTGAAAAAGATGTCATGCCTGGCATTGCCACGATTAAGCGCATGGTAGATCCCGCCCGCAACGTCAGCTCGAGGAGCCCGGCCCATTTTTAGAACTCCGGTAACGACAAAATGAAAAGGATATCAGGCCAAAACACAACTGCATATACCACCAAAACGGTACTTGACACCTTTTCTTTTATGACACCTTTTCTTTTACTTGACACCTTTTCTTTTACGACGGAATTAGCTCGCGTGAAGCCGCCTGCCCCCCAGTGACAGGTTTAAACTGGTAGTTGGAATCAGATTTCAAACCGAATATTTTGAAATTCTTGAGTGCTATGCTGGTTCATCAGACTTCTTCGATGTATTGTCGGACCAGCTACTTCGCGGTGTATGGTCACGACCGTTAAAAAAACAAATTGAGCTGATCAAAATGAACAAGCTCGTTAACTACTTCGCGGGAGAAAAAAGGGTACGCTGCTCAAAATTGAGGAGAAAAAAGTAACGAGTTAGCCAGCAAGTGTAGCCATTGAAGTTGCCCTTAGCACCCACATGAGCGCGATCTTGCCCGTCTCAGGTGTTCCGAGCGAATGACGACATTTCTCTATCTTTCGATTCTTTTATTTAGGCACTACAATTTCTGATTGGCGTCCATCCAACACCGTCTACTGCCTATGACTATCCATGTAAGAGCTCAATATGATGAATCACAGCCATCTCAAAATCACGATTCTACTATTGGCGATCTTGATCTTCAGCAGTTTTGCTTTTGCTCAGCAGAAATCTGGAAGTCAAGAAAACACCACGGAAGATCCATGCGTTATCAAGCGGAAGATTCAAGGTGCCGAAATTCTCGCCACCAAAGCCGTTGATAAGGCCTACGTCGATATTGCGGAAGAAGTTGGCTTGCGTGGCTATTGGATCGGGGAATTTCTCGTTTCCAACGATCAGTTCTGCCAATTTGTCGACCAGACTGAATTCAAAACGGACACGGAACAAGCACTGCACTTTGACTTTGATGGAGAGCTAGACAAATCCCTCCAATACACCGCTGCAGAAAACGTTCAGCGAGGCTCGCAATTTACCAGAGGACTTGTGAAGCAGGCACTTCGTGTCGGCTCTCGTGTCGGGGAGAACAGGTTTCCTTCAATCGCATCACTAGCCACTAACGAGAATTCGTTTCTAAATTCGAATAGCGATTTTTCCATTGAGTTCTGGGTTCGAACGACGGTTGATGCTGATGGCAGATTCGTGCTGCTTTCGCAAAAGCAAATTCCGGACAACAGCCTGAAAACCCAAAAGCAAAAAGGGTGGGCCTTTGGCTTCTGCAATGGAACATGGTCATGGCATATCGGTTCCGGCAATCGCCGCTTGACTTACGAACGTGAAAACGGCCAGCACATGCCAATCAATGACGGACGCTGGCACCAACTGGTCATGACACACGATCATTCAAATTCGATCGTTCGGCTGTATTACGATGGAACCAACTGGGTCACTTACAATTTGGCCGACAAAGACGGATTCGATTTTTCGAATGAGAGCCCGTTGTCCATCGGCTGGTCGGGCGATATTGAAACTGACAATATTTTGCCAGCCATCGAACAGGGTGCCGAAAACCTGCAGAAACTTGTCGACGCCTTCGATGGATTGGGACTCGGCGATCTACAACC
>CAZOXC010000924.1:0-1797 GCA_964583205.1 uncultured Pirellulaceae bacterium
AGATAATATCGAACAAGCTTCTGCTTGAGGATCGTAACAGCAATAGCTGATTGTTTGGTCAGGCTGTTTTTGCGCGCCAATTTTAAGAGGCTTTAGAAAAAAAACTGATTATTGGAAATATGTGTTGAAATATCAGTAAGTTTTCTCTCAGTCCAGCGACAGACTTGAAATCGAATTTAATTGGGATCTTGAATGTCGTTAAATTCGAGATACGGAAAAGAGAGGATCCCCGCATGACCTTCCAACAGGAAAACGAAATGCCTGAAACTTATTGGCACATAAGCCGCTGTGACTTTTTCAGTCAAATGACTCCAGATGATATTCGGCGCATGGAAGCCGGCTCTCGGATTAGAAAATTTAAACGAGGCGAAACGATTTATCTTCCGGCCGATGCGGCGGATGGTGTTTTGCTACTGACTTCAGGGCGGGTAAAAATTTGCCATCTGACTCCCGAAGGCAAGCAATCCATTCTCGTTTTCATTGAACCGGGCGAGATCTTTGGTGAACTAGCTGTGTTCGAAGGTGGTTTTCGGGAAGAGTACGCGGAAGCAGTCGAAGCCACGAATATCGTTCTGATATCACGCGAACAAATGTTGTGGGCGATGGGTCGCTACGCCAACGTTACGCTTGGCGTAACCAAACTCATTGGCTTAAGACGTCGACGCATCGAACGTCGCTTGAAGAATCTGTTATTCCGTTCTAATCGCGAGCGACTGATTTTTCTGATTCTGGAATTGGTCGAACAGTATGGTGAGCGAACCGAAAGCGGAATCGAATTGAGAATCAAGTTATCTCATCAGGACCTGGCCAATATCATCGGTAGTACTCGAGAAACAGTCACCGTGGTACTGGGTCAGCTTCAAAATGAGGAGTTGATCAAGATCGCGCGTCGGAAGTTGACCGTTACCGATCTGTCTAAACTTGCTGAGCAGGTTAGCGAAAACCGGGTTTTGGGTGTTGAAAATTCAACAATTACCCCTCGGATTGGTGAGGCGAATTCAAACAAAGACAATCCGGTAAGTACGGTTTAAGACAGTTTGTCGGAGAATTCAGGGTTTGCAGGTAAAACTGTACTTCGCAAATGTCGATCAAATGTGATAATTAAGTCTCATTTGAACCCACCACTCCCAGCAGTCTTATGAATCGTCCCGAAAAAAATCCTGGTTCCTGGTCTCGTTGTCGACAAGGAACAATTGACAAAATGGTTGAAAACAATGATGACCTTTCGCGTCGTCGTTGGTTAAAGCGATTCGGCGCATCGTTAAGCGCCTTGGCGATCGTTGGAGCCGGAGTTGGGTCGACAGTCGCCGTTTCTCGCAGGCGTCGCAGTGCAGAATCGCCTCTGGGCTGTAAAGCGGTTAAAGCTATACTGACCGAGTATTCTGACAATCGCCTGGAACCTGAGGCGATGGCTAAAGTGGCCGCGCATCTAAATCTCTGCTCAAGCTGCTACAATTACTTTCATGAAAATATTCGTAGCGACGAGCGTTCTGCTTGAAGCAAGATAATTCAGCCATGGCAGGCGTTTGTTTTGCTCGACTCGTCTGATTAAGAAATCGCCATGTAAAAATGGGCTGTTTGGTACTGAATCATGAGGAAAGCCAGTTCGCGGGCGGAAGTTGTTTCTTTTGAACAGATTCCGAATGTTGGCTCATCCATCGCTGACGATTTTCGAAGTATCGGAATGGAATCGCCCGAGCAACTTGTGGGTCACGATCCGCTGAAAATTTACCAGGCGATCTGCGACCAATCGGGTTCGTTTCACGATCCTTGTGTGTTAGACGTTGTGATGTCGGC
>CAZOXC010000925.1:0-1795 GCA_964583205.1 uncultured Pirellulaceae bacterium
GTTGACTAGTTACCTCGAGAATGAAAAAAAGGATTGTCTATGTCGATGGTTCAGACTGAGCAAGTGATGGTTGTGTCCACCGAGTTGTTTCGCTCGTTGGGTTACTTTCAAGGATTTTCAACGGAAATCGACAGCTATCTGAACGTCTTGTTGGACTCGGCCAACACCAGTTATCGACCTCGCTCGGAAATGGAAGAAGATCCTTCCTTCAAGCAGTTGATTCCTTACGTGATCTTTCGCCACACGGATGAAGACAATTGCCAGCGGGTGGTTCGGTATACTCGAGGCAAGGGGCAAGGCGAAAAGCGGCTGCACAGTAAGCAGAGTATTGGTATTGGCGGCCACATTTCCAATATTGATTCTGCCGATTTTTCTCCCTATCGAGAAGGGATGCGAAGAGAGCTGGAAGAAGAAGTCATTATCGAAACGCCCTATGATGAAACTTGTGTGGGCTTGATCAACGACGATACAAACGAAGTCGGCAAGGTTCATTTGGGCGTTGTACATATCATTGACGTCGAATTGCCCAACGTTGCGGCACGAGAAGACGAGATTATTAACTTCGGATTTGTGGATATTCCAACTCTGATCGCGGATCGAGATCGTCTGGAATCCTGGTCCCAAATTTGTGTCGACCATCTGTTTCGCAGCAAATAACGCTTATACCGGTCCGATAAATTGGCCTGAATTGGCGTGTTTCGGTGTGCCGATAAACAAATTAGCCTTCTCCAGGCACTGTATTTGTTATAATTTAATTGCTAATGCGGGTTTCGACCTGAATCAACCAAAGCACAAACTTCCCTCACGGAGATATCTGGAATGGGTTTAACACTAACCGAAAAAGCAGCCTCTGAAGTCAAGAAGATCATTTCTGAACAAAGTGTCGAGTCACAATCGATGCTGCGTATCGGTGTAACCGGTGGCGGATGCAGTGGTCTCAACTACGATTTGCGGTTTGATACCGAATTCGATGAAGCCAACGATCGCAAACTTGAACAGCATGGTGTGACCATGGTTGTGGACAAAAAGAGCGAGTTGTTTCTGGACGGCACTACAGTCGATTTTTACGAGAGCATTGAAGCTCGTGGATTCCAGTTCAACAATCCAAACGCCGCGAAGACTTGCGGTTGCGGACAATCGTTTCAGGCGTAACAGCCGAAACACAAATTATGTGATTGCGAGCCGGGTTAAGCCCGGCTTTTTTTGTTGGACTTCTGCGGAAGCCCGACGCACTAAATTTCATATCTGCCCGAATCTGTCCGCCCAAGTCCAATCAAGAATGGCACTTAGATCGCCGCTTGGAACAAAGCTCAAATCCGGGCGAAGTCTCATCAAAAGAATATTTTGTTTTGTGAAAATGAAACCGCTTCAATTAATGAGCGATAGACGATTGTGTTAAATAGATGCTGCAGTGTTTCTGCTAATTCTCCTTGATCTTTCTCCATTCCTTGTGCTGGTTAACCAGTCTTGCCTTAGGAACTAATATGATCTCCTTGCGCGCTATGCTGCCAGCCGTTCTTTCGGTTGCAATTTGTTTTACCGGTCAAATAGCAATCGCTGACATCGTATTTACTGCCAATACATTCGGTAATGTGATGGTAACCCAGAACGACGTTTCCGGGTTTGCCGTTACGGCAGACGTGATGGACGGCAGAACGGTTGTGGGGACAGTAAGCGCGAGTGTCGAATATGATTTTGGATTCGACAGCGGGTCAAGGTGGGGCGCACGTCGTGGCCTGTTTCGAATATTTGGCGAGGCCCCAAGTGGCGCAATGGCGCCAACCAGCGCAAGAGG
>CAZOXC010000926.1:0-1784 GCA_964583205.1 uncultured Pirellulaceae bacterium
ATCTCATCGCCCGGTTGCAGCTCGGCTTTTTCAAAATCGATCGTGCGGGCATTCAAGCGAGGCGGCGTACCGGTTTTGAATCGCTCAAGTGCAAACTCCAGACGACTCAAAGCACCGCTGATTCCTTTGGTCGTTCCCTCGCCCGCTCGACCGCCCGGAGTTTTGGCTTCGCCCGTATGCATGATGGCTTGCAAAAACGTGCCAGTCGTCAGCACCACCGCTGCAGCTCGATACTCCACGTCGCCCCGCACACGGACTCCGGTAATTTTGTTCTGCCCGGCCACATTTTCGACCAGAAGATCTTCCACAATCTCTTGCACCAGCGACAAGTTGGCCTGACCCTCCACTCGATGCTTGATCCACACCTGATAGGCTTTTTTATCGGCCTGGGCACGAGGGCTGTGCATGGCCGGACCCTTGCGCCGATTCAACATACGAAACTGGATACCCGTCGCATCAATCGCCTCGCCCATGATTCCGCCTAGTGCATCGATTTCGCGGACCAGATGTCCCTTGGCAACACCACCGATCGCCGGGTTGCAACTCATCTGCCCAACGGTATCCAGATTGGTTGTTAGCAGGCAGGTCTTCGCGCCCAACCGAGCCGCGGCGCAAGCTGCTTCGGTCCCGGCATGACCGGCCCCCACAACTATCACGTCGAAATCGTATTGGGTACTCGAGCTACTCACTTGTCTTTCAATTCTATTTTCCTGGCGGCGAAAATTTCGACCAGCTGTCCGGGCAGTACAATTTAATTATACGGTTGTCATCTTCTGGGAAGCTTGTGGCAAGTAATCGATCAAGTCCGTCGCAATCAACGACGGTTGACCAAGCTCAGCGGCTCCCAAATCGCCCGCCAGACCGTGCATATACACACCGGCTTTGGCTGCATCGAAAGCCTCCATTCCCTGGCCCAGCAAGGATGTGATCACACCCGTCAAAACGTCGCCACTGCCAGCCGTTGCCATGCCAGGATTTCCAGTTTGATTGACATAATTCTGTTTGCCATCGGTCACCAGAGTTTGATGCCCTTTGAGAACAAACACACACTTGCTGGAATCGGCCCAGTCATTGGCCAGCGCACACAATTCTTCGCGACTATCCGATTGGCTTCCAGTCAGGGTTTTGAATTCGCCGGCGTGGGGCGTCAAGATCCTGGGCCATTCATGTTGCACCAGTTCGCCTCGCACATCCTCGGAATCGGAAAGCGCAAACAAGGCGTCGGCATCAAGCACCATTGGGCGGTCCAGAAATCTGAACAAGTCGCTGACCAACAATTGTAAATCGGCACTCCGGCCCAGCCCCGGCCCAATCGCCACAACATCCATGGAAAGGCAGATTTCCCGTATTTGATCCGAGGTTACCGCAATTCTACCACCAGAATCGCAGGGGAATTCCAGAGTCATGAAGCAGGGATTCACCTGGGCAACTTGAGTAACACAAGGCGAACTGGTGGCCACGGTTACCAATCCGGAACCGCTTCGCAATGCGGCGCTGCCGGTCAGTGCTGCAGCGCCAGCCATCCCTCGAGAGCCGCCAATTATCAGAATTTTGCCAAACTGCCCCTTGTGCGAATCGGCCGCTCGAGCCGGCAGCGTCACGGCCGCGGAGGAACTGTCAGCGTTGTTTTTGGCTGAAGCTTGTGCTTCGCCGCCTTCGCTCGCAAGCACCTGTTCGGTAAACTCTTCTAAACTAATTTTTCCAGCTCGAAATTGTTTGGCTGTATTTTGAAAATTGTTTCGATTCATTGCTTTTGGGAATCCTTTAAATGCCAAGCTGTGTTT
>CAZOXC010000927.1:0-1775 GCA_964583205.1 uncultured Pirellulaceae bacterium
GCATTTTCATCGAGGAGCTAGGCGCTGAACCTGTTGTCAATTCCGAACCCGCAACCACCGGGTCCTGCAGCGACCCAGCAGAGGAAGAGCGACTCGGCGATTGGGAGGGACTAGTCATCCGACGAGAGGAGCCACGGTGCGCCGATGGGTACACAGTCGTTATCGACCAACATCAGGGCAACTTCTCAATCTCTTGGACAGCTTACGGGCCAGATCAAGAGGTACTTGGAGGCGTTTGGGGGCCAGAGAATGCTTGCGTTTACTGGTCGTCAAGTATCGAGGGCATTGGTGGTAGAGGATTCCCCACAGAAGAAACTCTTGTTGAGATCGGCGTGCCGACCGGCAGCGCTCTGGCACTTGCGAATGGTCGCACCCGCCAGAATTGCATTGGATCCGAATTCATTCCGGGCTCGCAAGACTCTGCCGGAGCTGTTCGATTTGTGTCTGATGTCTTAAACCAGCGTTCAGTGAACCATCATCTCGCAACGGCACGCGCCGACGGGTCTGCCATCTCGGCAGACCAGCGACAGGAGTTGGAGAGAAAGATGGTTCAACTCCAACGGGATTCGGAGGCGGATCGAGACTTGAGTGATCGCGGAGTCGGCGGACTTGGTGCTTGGGACCTTCAACCCGAGGAAATTCGCGGACAGGCTGACACGCCTAGTCCGGCTTTTCTTTGCAATGCCGCCAACGACGGGCTCGTCGTGTGCAGAGTCCGGATTGCCGGAACCAATTCTGGCAACTTCGTGGATGTTTTCTTCGAAGAATCCGGTGATGGGCCCGGAGTAGTCGATTTCGTCGAAGTGCCATCTTGAGTAAGGGAAAGGTTGTATTTGAGCCGCAATTCGTTGGGGAGTCCAGAAAGCTGATTGTCGATGGTCTCGTCGACGTCTTTGACCAGGTGCGGACTGAAGGAGTCTCGGGTTGGGTCTCCTTGGAAGCGCCCTCTGGATGGGGCAAGACCCGGGTTGTGCATGAGTTTTACAAGAGGCTCGCTGCCCGACAAGACAGCGGAAATGCTTATTGGCCCGAATCCATCTTGGGCGCTTCGACTACCTCCCTAGAGTCAGTAGACGATCGGCGTAAGCGGACATACCCCGAGCTTGCCACGCGTGAGCCGGGTTCGCTGCCTGAGTTTGTCTGGATGGGGATTGCGTGCTCGCGGCTGCACTCTGTACCGACAGATGCGCTTCTTTCGCACTTCGGACAGCTCGAATCACATATGCGATTTATTGAAATGGCTTGGGCTGCTCAAGCGTCATGGCAACAAAAGAATTTCCAAACGCTCAGAGAAGCGAGGTCAGCGGTCCTCGAAGAGGGTTTGTCCGAGGCTGCGGACTTTGCCGTCGAAGCGATCGCGAAAGTGAGCGTGCCCGGGCTGGAACTTCTCTACAGTAGTGGCAAGTGGGCGTGGAACTCGCTGATGAAACGTCGAAGCGATAAGTCCGACTTAGAAAACATGGGACAGTTCGAGGCGAAGCAAGACCGAGAAGATGACCTTGCTGACATCGTGAAGTTGTTCACGAAATTAGCGGTGCCGACGATGCCGTTCGTCCTGTTCATTGAGGACTTGCACCTTGCCGACCATCTCATGATCGATGTGCTTGCTCGGCTGGTTCGGGCAGACTCGCCAATCCTCGTTGTCACGTCGACATATCCTGACCACATTGAACAGACACAGCACCTCGAGATCCTTCGTGAGGTCGCTGCGTATTGGCCGGAGCGTTGTTGGCGGGTTACTGCTTCGGAGCCGAATGCGCCGTTCGCTGCCGAGG
>CAZOXC010000928.1:0-1775 GCA_964583205.1 uncultured Pirellulaceae bacterium
TTGGCTCGCCAAGTCGACAGGATTTTGTTGACGTCGGCTGCGGCGAGTGCTGATTTGCTTTTGGAGGAATCAATAAACAATTGCAAGGCAGGTGCGTTGGCAAGGTCGTTGGTGTCCTGGTCGCTTTCTTCTTCAGAAAAATTGCGAGGGAAAACCACCAGCACGTCGACTTTTCTGCGTTTCAACTGCTGTTGCAACCATTCGCGTATTTCGGGATCCAGATCTGAAGTCGAGGCAATAGCATCCGTAGAATGCTGCTCGGCCAGGTTCAAGAGCGAGTCCTGCGCCAGATCGGGCTTGGAATCACATACGACTTGCAGCATCTCCAATTGTTCAGGTGCAGCCAGTCCGTTGGCAAATCCGGAGCCGTCGACCAATCCAACCGTGGACGGTGCAAACTCGTGACCCACGATCCAGACTCGTGCTGGAGACTTGTGCATAAATTGCGCAGTCTGCAACAACGACATTCCCAGCAGTGGGTACAGAATCAAAGGCAGGACCAGGATCGTGAACAAAGTTCGACGGTCTCGCAATTGATCGATGATTTCACGGCGAGAAATTAGTTGGACATTATTCCAATTCATTGTCGCACCTCGATCGAAGGGTTCTCAAGCTGGTCGACAATAATTGTGCTTTGATTTTCTTGGTCGTCGGCAATCACCTGGAAGAACAATTCTTCTAAATCATTTTGTTTGTGTTGCTCGACTAACTCGGAAGTGGTTCCACAAGTCAGAATTCGCCCTCGATTCATGATGGCCACTCGATCGCAGATTCTTTTGATTTCACTCATGATGTGCGAGGAAAACACGATGCATTTGCCTTGATCTCTCAACGTTTGAACAGTGTCCAAAACTTCGCGTGCTGCCAGGATGTCCAGTCCTGAAGTGGCTTCGTCGAAAATTACGACGGGTGGATCATGCACAAGTGCTCGGGCGATCGAAACTTTCTGTTTCATGCCTGTCGACATTTTGGAGCAGAGCAAGTTCCGGCAGCGTTCCATCTGGAAGCGTTCGAACAGAAACTCCATCCGTTCATTAAGATTGCAATCCTGCATTCCGTACAGTCTTCCGAAATATTCCACCAGTTCCCAGCCGGTCATGCGATCGTAAGTAGCGGTGTTCGTCGAAACGAAACCGATCTGGTGTCGAACATTGGAAGCTTCGGAAGTGACATCGTAGCCATTGATGGTGACCGAACCGGATGTTGGCTTCAGCAAGGTAGCCAGAATCCGCAGCGCTGTGGTTTTTCCAGCGCCATTGGGGCCAAGCAGCCCAAAAATCTGCCCGGGAAGTGCGTCGAAACTGATTGAATCAACCGCGATAAAGTCGCCGTTTTGATAATCGCTGTACGACTTGGTCAATCTGCGAATGTGAATCATTTGTTTATCAATTTAAGGCCTTTCAGGAATGTAGCTTGCGGAATGGCTCAGTTAACCGACGGAATTTTCGAATCTCTGGAATGGCAATTGTAAGAATCAATCGGTTTGCAACGAATGCAATGAATGGAATCACCGAGAGTCGATGCGGGAATGAAAATCTGGGGTGAAAGGGGTGAATTGAAACGTAGAGTTCACCAACTCTTGTAATTCTGAAGAGTAATAAAACTACAGACACTTCCCATTTTTATGTTTTCAAATACGTGGAGGCTGAAGTGAATCAGTCGATTAGCCAGGAACCTGTTAAACAAACCGAAGTCGTGGTGCCAGGAATCAACACTTCGCATGAGAATTCTCAAGCGAATACTTGCATCCCTGTGCAGCCCAAGTCACTCAAGGA
>CAZOXC010000929.1:0-1773 GCA_964583205.1 uncultured Pirellulaceae bacterium
GGTAATCTCCTGATATGAACAAAATTAGAATTACATTTATTGTCGCCTGCCTGGCCCTGGTCGTGGGTGGGTGTTCGCAAACAGACATCAGTCAAATCGAGGATCTGCAGTCGGTCTCGCTGTTTAGTCGCGGCGACCAGCTTCCTCGAGTCATGAGCTACATCAATAGCCGCAGCCAGTACGAACCCAAGGCATTCCAAAAAAACGTAGTCTCCGGGCTGAATCGCTGGGCCAGTAACATGGCTGATGAAGATCTACAGGAAATCGAATGGCAGGAACCGGATTGGATTTCATCGTTGCCGGACCAGGTCGCAAACGATAAATCAATTAAGGAACTTAACAGCCTTACCTTTGTCCCATACGACGCCAACTATATTCAAGAAATCTCCTGGCTCAATTCGCTGAACGAACGAATTCTGGAATCTTCCCTGATCACCGATTTCAACTGGCTGATTTACGCAGCCAAACAGCAAATGAGTGAATCGGAAATTACCGAACTCGCTGATTCCCGAGATCCACTTGCCGACGTGCTGAGCAATATCCATGCGGATCTTGACCAGGAGCAGGCGACTCAGATGGCATCGGTTCTGCGAATCTTCGACTGGACCATTCGAAACATCCAGTACGAACCGGAAGTTGAGTGGTTAGCGGGCGACGCCCTGACAGCAGTTTCAACACTTCCAGAAACCGAGCTAGGATCAACCCAATGGCCGCCAGCCGCCGGAGCACCCGGTCCGGGCTATCGACGTTTCCCCTGGCAGTTGCTGACCTACGGTCGAGGGGATGGTTTGGAGCGAGCCAATTTGTTCATGGGTCTCTTGAATCAGGCCAACATCGACTGCTTGATGTTGGCGATCAATTCGGAAGAGGGTTCCGAAAGCACTCGACCTTATACCGAATGGTTGCCGGCTGTTTTTATTGGCGAGCAACTTTACCTGTTCGACACACATCTTGGATTGCCGCTTCCCGGAAACTCGCCCGGTCAAATTGCGACACTGAATGATGTTCGAGCGAATCCGGAGTTGCTTAAACAATTGGATTTGACTGTCGACGAATCGCTGGACAAAGAGGATTACCGAGTCACCTCGGCGGATCTGGAACGTCTTGTAGGACTGGTCAATGTTTCACCTGAATCCGTTTCCCGTCGCATGACTTTGCTGGAACGAAAACTCTTTGGAGATCTGCGGCTCAATTTGACTCGAGACCCCTCTTCCGTATTGGAAAAAGCGGCCAATGTCGAGGGGATTAACGAAGTTTCAGTCTGGCATGTACCATTCGCATCCCATCAATATCGCTCGGTCGTCAACGACGCAATTGCGCTGGCCTATACCGGCGATCAATCGATTATCAGAAAATTGAGTTTTTATATCGATGGCGAAAGTTACATTGACCAATTCGCTTCGTTTCGCGCTGCAAAGAACCATTACATTCGCGGACGATTCGAAACGCCTCGAGATGACCCAGGGTTAAATGCGATCAACGCGTTCAATTTGTATATGTACACGGATCAAGAAATTACCAATTTCCAGCAGGATACGTTGTTGCAAAGAGACCTGGGGATTTTCAAACCTAACGGGCAAAGCTACCAGGAATGGAAACTGAATTTGGCCAACATGAAGGAGCAGATGTATAAAGTCCGCGCTGACGCTTCTTTTTATCTGGCCCTGTCTCATTACGAAAATGGCTATCCGTCGACCGCTTTAAACTGGCTGGAGCGTATCAACGCGTTCGACAACGAAGGACGCTGGTCTCACGCAGTCAACTATCAAAAGG
>CAZOXC010000930.1:0-1768 GCA_964583205.1 uncultured Pirellulaceae bacterium
GGTGAGTTTCTCAAACGATTCCTGGAAGAGAATCCGGCAACGGCCAAGTTGATTATTAAAAAAGGGATCCAGGCAGCAGAGGCGCGGGAAGCAGCCAAAAAAGCTCGAGATCTGGTCCGACGAAAATCAGCGCTGGGCGGCGGAGGCTTGCCGGGCAAGTTGCGTGACTGTCTCAGTAATGAGATGGAAAAATGCGAATTGTACCTGGTGGAAGGTGACTCGGCCGGCGGCAGTGCGGAAGGTGGCCGGCTCAAAGAATTCCAGGCGATCCTGCCTTTGCGAGGTAAGATCATCAACGCCTATAAAGCTCGCGAAGACAAAGTGCTCGCCAATGAAGAAGTGCAGAGCATAATCAACGCGATTCGGATTGGTGTGGGTGCCGATCAGGATCTTTCCAAGCGTCGCTACAACAAAATTATTATCATGACCGATGCTGATGTGGATGGTTCGCACATTCGCACACTGCTGTTGTGTTTCTTCTATCGACAAATGCAACAATTGATCGACGGCGGTCATATCTACGTAGCTCAGCCACCTTTGTTTCGAGTGAAGGCGAAACGAAAAACCTACTACGTTCAGACTGAAGAAGAGATGCGCCGACAACTTTTGGAGCGCGGCCTTGAAGATACTTCGTTGGAAGATGATACCGGCCGAGTGATCGAAGGCGATGACATGCGCAAACTCTGTGCGACCTTGGGAAGTACGGATGAAGCGATCAAGGCACTGGAACGGCGCGGTATTAACTTGCAAACACACGCCGAAAGAATCAACGTGGAAGATGGCCGCCTGCCGGTATTTCATGTCCAGGAAGGAAATTCAGAACACTGGTTCAGCAACCGGGATAAACTGGAATCCTTCATTGACGAGCGTCGTAAGGAGACTGGTGACCAGGTGGAAGTTGACACCGATTCGACAGACGACGAAGAAGGTGAAGAGACCCAGAACAAGATACAAATCAACGAGTTTCACGAAGTGAAAACTATCAATTCGGGTTTAAAAACTCTGATGGAACTTGGATTCGACGTGAACTCGCTGATGCCACAGGACCGAACCGGAACTGAAGAAGCTCGCTATAGAATCCGACGAGGCGAGAATGAATCAGGTATTGAAGACTTGAGAGAATTGTTGACGGCCGTTAGAGCGGCTGGTGAAAAAGGATTGCAAGTCACTCGCTTTAAAGGGTTGGGTGAAATGAATGCCGAGGAACTCCGCGAGACGACATTGGATCCGGAAAACCGCAGTTTGATTCAAGTCAATATGTCGAACGCAGCCGAGGCTGATGACTTGTTCCGAATCCTGATGGGCGACAAAGTCGAACCACGACGAGAATTCATTGAAAAGCACGCGCTGGAAGTCAAAAATCTTGACGTTTGATTGCTAATCCGCGAAACGCTATTCGATTGGATCGATACCCAGTTCATCGATGGGCTGGGAAAGCAAATGATCGTCGTCCAGCATGTTATCCACGGGCTCATTGGGATCAAGTTTACGAACGATGATTTTGTTCGTGCGAATGGCGATCACTTTGACGCTGTCGCCGGTATCAATCGCAAATCCATCACTGACGGCGTCATAAGATTTACCCTCGATAACAATTCTTCCACTGGGCAACATTTTGGATTTGGCTTTTCCGATTTTGCCATCCAGAGTTTGTAACTCCTGATAATGTTCGTCGACGGGAAGCACATCTTCCTCTTTGACTTTTCCGATCAGGACTCGGCGGCCGATAGGAGTGTTGGGCCAGACTTTGAGCAGCACCAGCAACAGT
>CAZOXC010000931.1:0-1766 GCA_964583205.1 uncultured Pirellulaceae bacterium
GTGTTGGAGCCTATCGATGCGGCCGGGCGCTGGGTCTCAGTCAACTTGCGGCAGCAATCGCCGGGCTGAGTTTCGCCTTCGGGGCACCCTTTCTAAGTCAAGTTAACAGTGTTGGTTATCTGGTGGGCGGTGCCTGGCTGCCATGGTCAATCCTGTTGCTATACCAATTGCCTCGCGCCAACAGGAAATTGAAAACCAGTCTGTTGCTGGCGATGTGCTGGGCCATGATGATTCTGGGCGGTGATGCACAAATGGTTTATCACGGCCTGATCATCAGTGGCATTTTGTTTTTTGCGTTGTTTTTGCATGGGCATAAACTGAATCCACCCGACATTGACGAGACACCAACGAAACTTGAGCGACTATCCTCGAACTTGAAATGGCTTTCCTGGGTTGGAGTGGCGAGTGCACTGGCGATCGCTCTATCTGCACCGCAGTTTTTCACCACACAAAAGGCGATGAGCGAGAGTGTTCGAGCCAGCTTCGGAAATCCCAGAAGTGTCTGGGAGGTTCCCGAGTACCTGACCAGAACAAACCAGAACGGAACCAGGAGTGCCATTGATGGTATGCCAGAAAATTCAGACTACCTGCATCCACATCAGCGCGACATCTATCAGTTCAGCTTGCCGCCGTGGACATTGATTGAACTAGCCTGGCCGAATATCTCCGGAACGTCGTATCCCTATTTCCGGCGGTGGGCTGAACCCGCCCTCAGCAGCTCTGACAATCATAGTTTCTGGTTAGAGAACCGGATTGATTCGCGAAACTGGTACCCTTCGCTGTACATGGGAACCTTGACATTTTTGTGCGCGCTAATCGGGTTTCGTTTTCGAATCCGCAACCGTCCCGAGTGCCTGCCTTTTTACTGGCTGAGCTGGACTTGTGTGTTTTTTGCGTTGGCAAGCTTTGGTGCTTTCGGGCTCTGGATGTGGCTGGACCTCATCTGGACTTCATCCGGCACCCCACCTGACTCTGCCCCCGACTTCGGTAGCGAGGTTGGTGGGTTGTATTGGCTGATGACGATTTCGCTTCCCAAGTATGCCCTGTTTCGCTATCCCGCAAAACTGTTTGTGGTGGCCGCCCTGGCGATTTGCCTGCTGGCGGGCCAAGGAGTCGACTCGATCTACAAACAAGTGCAGCTCCGACGCTCGTTGGCGATTGCGATTTCCTTTATCGTCATTTCGTTGTTGCTCTTCGCAGCAACCTTGTTGTTTAACGAATCCATTGCGGGGCATCTGCAACAAGTTCCTCCAGACGCTGTTCTGGGTCCCTTTGACTGGCAGGGCACCTTGTTCGAAATTCGCTTCGCCCTGCTCTTCGCGGCTGGGATTGCAATGATTGGAATCTCGTTTTTTCATGCGACGAGTCGTTCAAGTACGTCTCGTTTGACAAGTTTGTTTTTGCTGTGCTTGTTCTGCAGCGACCCGATTCTGGGAAACAAATGGATTGTCGCAACGATGCCCAAGCTACCTTCGTTCACTCCCAACTTACTATTCAAAGACAGTAACCACAGGTTCTTTGAGTTTGATCAACTCGTTCCGGAGCAGACGGAGCAAGCTCAGTTCGCCAGCCCGGTTCGGCGAATTGACGACCTGCCGGAACACTGGATTGCCGAAGGTTCGCCCGATCGACTGGAGGAATTTGCCCTTTATCGCGCTGACACTCTCCAGCCCAAATTTCACTTGATGATTGGCGTCCGAATTGTTGATTCATTCAGTTCGATTGAGCGATGCGAATCCTATTTCATCCTCGACAATTCTCATTTC
>CAZOXC010000932.1:0-1763 GCA_964583205.1 uncultured Pirellulaceae bacterium
ATCACGATCATGTCTGGCGGCCCAGGTGCGAGCCGAGCTGTTAGGCACGAAGGCTCCAATCATCCAATACTCGCTGAGCTTTAAGTCGTCGTTTGTTTTTTCTTCTGTGTCGAATCGTTTTAATCCCCAAAGTCTCCCGCCTCTGTCTACGATGGAACCAAGGTTGCACAACCAAATTGCGCCGCCAATTCTGAAATTTATCAGCGAGTGGCTGGAAATTGCAAACTCATCATCAATCCATGCAAATCGAGTGTCTACCAGTCGATTGTATCCTGCATACGTAACGACCGATTTTTTGATTGTAGGATCAGTAGTATCAAATATCGTGTAACCTGAATTTTGGATACAAACAAGTGAATCTCCGGAGGGACTAATCATGAATCCGTATGGTCTTGCAAGTTGGACTTGGGTGGCACCAACAAGTTTTCCAGTTTCGATTTCAATTGCAAATACAAATTCACCGTTGTAGCCAATAAAGTACTTGTTATCCCAGGAAATAGCTGGTTGGCACATTTGCCCTTTGACGAACCAGTGTGGGGTTCGATCAAAGCCATAACACCCGTCAAAAGTCAAGACTCGGTTTTCATCTATGAACAATGGATTGAGCCCGGATTTAATTTTTTGACTGCGTTGAAGGGATTTTTCTTCTGATGTTAAACGTGGACCGCTGGGCAAGTCTTTAAGAAGGACTTGGTTATCATTTTCGTTGGATGAATTCGGATCGACCGCGATTGCATGAATTCGGTTTTTCGCCAGCAAGTATACTTTCGTCAGATCGGTCGATAATCCTATTGGATTGGCCTCACCATCAACCGTGATGATTCCAGGGAGTAGCTCACCGGCCTCAAGATCTAAGATTTGCCCATAAGTGTATTTCGCTCCGATAGCTCCTCTTTGGCTCTGTTGAGCCATTACTAGTAATTTAGTGCCGGTTGGATCTGCCACCACCTCAGCTCTGCCGCTGTTAGCCTTGAAATCCAACTGGTATCGCAGAACTTCTTCATCGAATTTAGCCAGCTCAAGTTTTGGGCGGCGGGCGAAGTTGGCTTCCCAGGGTACTTCGCGATCAACAATGATGGCCTTGCCATCGGTTTCACTGTCAGCAAACTGGCGAATCAAGTTCTGGTCGGCTTCACTCAGTTTGGCAACTTCGACAGTGATCTCGGAACCATCTTCTTTTTCCAGGATGACTGAGTCGCCCTTGACCTCGATGAGCTTGGCATCAACTGAAAACTTGCCATTGCTGGAAGTCCATTCACGCAATTCGGAATCCTGCGCAATGCAGGTAGGAGAGGCACACAAAATAAGACAAACACAAACGAGCCAAGTCGACAATTTTGACATCCGATATCTCATTCAATCATTGTTCGAATTTGATAGAGGTTCTTTCAATACCAGCACATAGCGCAAGCAAGTGTATTTGAAGATGTGACTGCCCAAATTTTATTGAACCACTCTTCGCTCTTGTTTACGGGTTTTGAAGTACCTTTTAGTCACATTCTATCTGAATTGGGTGGAACTTGCACACAAATCCAGACTAGACAATCTGATTGCAGAAACGCCAAGGTACGGGAGTCACTAGCCAGCGCAAACTCAACGCAAAGACATCCAAATCAAATCCGCAACCAAAAGGTGAATGCATCAAAAGAATTGTACGGTCTGTTCAAGCCAAAACGCGTTCGATATTTCAGTAAGTGAACCAATCACACAAACCAACTCGTTACCTCCCACACCGCTGTTTGGCCTTCGATTGGTTACCAACT
>CAZOXC010000933.1:0-1755 GCA_964583205.1 uncultured Pirellulaceae bacterium
CCATGCCGCTGGAAAGAAACCCGCCGGTTCCGGCCGTGGGGTCGTAGATGGTGCGAATGATGCCCGGTTCGGTCAGGGCGTCGTCGTCTTCCATGAAGACCAACGAGGTGGTCAAGCGGACGATGTCGCGCGGAGTGAAGTGTTCTCCAGCGGTCTCGTTGCTGGATTCCGCAAATCGCCGAATGAGTTCTTCAAAGACCAGCCCCATGTCGTGGTTGCTGATGGCTGCGGGGCTGAGGTCGGTCTGGGCGACCTTTTGAACGACTTTGTAGAGCAGGTTGGCTTCGTCGAGCTGGCCGATGAATTCGGCGAATTTAAAGTGCTCGAAGATTTCGCGGGCGTCCTTGGAGAAGCTGTCGACATAGCTGGTCAGGTTGGACTTGATGTCGCTGCTACCCAGTTTGGACATGTCCATCGCACTGGTGTTGTAGAACGATTGGCCGGCGGCTTTGAGCAGGAACTTTTCACGGGCTTCTTCTTCTAACGCCTTGTTGCCGGCGCGTTTCTCGGACTGCTTGAGAACCTTGGGCTTGGTCGCTTCGAGCACACATTCAAGACGCCTGAGAATTGTAAACGGTAGGATGACACGGCCATATTGAGATTGTTTGAAATCACCACGAAGAAGATCGGCAAGCGACCAAATATAAGCCGCGGTTTGGGAGAAGTTACTTGGCATGAAATATCTTTGCTCGGAGAGCCTTCACTCGATTCGAATGGCGCGACCACGTTTACGGGAGTTGAAAACTACGAGTATAACGGGTAATCAACGAGTAAACCAAGGCTTTCGCCCAGATAGAAATGAACGACCAATGGGCCATTGAATGTGGGGAACGTTCAGCCGCTACTTGATCGATTCGCGCCAGGTTTTGAAGATTGGAATCAGTTCCTCGCGGGGCACCGAGATGAACTCTTCCCAGTAAGCCATTTTGTCGGGCTTGATCGGATAGCCGGTGAGGTTGGCGAAGGAGTTGTTGATGGCAATGTTGGCAATCTCCGAGTTTTCAATCACGACTGGCCATTCGCCAGCGACAAGAGCTACTTCTTCGCGGCTTATCCCGAATAGCGTGCAGAATTCTCCATCCGGAAAAAAAGGCCCGTGAGCAGCAGCACTCAGGCACTCGCCAATGATTTCGATTTCTCTGGAGGAAAGCGGCATAGGCAGGCGATGTGCCAATCAAAAGATGGCAACAATGAAATTCGAGAAGTGAAGCTTGCGATTCACTGGCAATTATAGGCGTGCGCGATTGCCATAAAAAAACGTGACTGATTAGTCACGTTTTGAGGCTCTTTGTATAAATGGACAGTTCGTCAAGCTGCTTTGCGAATCGTAGGTGAACCTTCGTCGCTCATCCAACGATGTTGTTGAATAGAATCCAGGATCATTTCTGCGGCCGCCAGTGCATCGCGTCCATCGCGACCGCTGACAGTCGGTTCCCGGCCTACTTGAATGGACTCGTAAAAGTCATTGTGTTCGCAGTCGATCGCATTCACTGGATCAATGGATTCGGATTTCAATGGCAAAGTTTCTTCGAACAGGCTGTCGCGTATGGTGGCTTGCTGGTCGGCCGGCAGGCTGTTCAAGTCTCGTTCCTGTTGGCTTAACCAACTGGGAACGGCGATTGATTTGACTTCATTGGCATCCAGGTTGGCCGAGACGAATCCCTTTTCCGAGAACCAGCGACACCAGCGATTGCGTTCGAAACTGCATCGCGATGCGGTCAAATTTGCCACGGTGCCGTTGGCGAATTGCAAACG
>CAZOXC010000934.1:0-1747 GCA_964583205.1 uncultured Pirellulaceae bacterium
AATGATTGGTGCTCAACCAGCGTCGAGGTAGTTTGCCGGTCAAGGTTTTCCAGGCGGGATCATCGCAAAAGTTGTCCACTTTGATCAGCGAGTCGATCCGGAACCAGGCGGCGTTGATATCGTGTCCCAGATCCTCTTCCAGATCCAACATCCGTTTGATCACGGCGGCTCGGCCCGAGGCATCGACAACCCAGCGTGAATGAATGCTGCGCATTTCGTTATCGATGGAAAACGAAACTTGATGATTCGTGTCCTGTGTTCCATTTTCTGAGGAGTCCAGCACGACTTCGCGTACACGTGCTCCGTCGAAGATGGTGGCTCCCATTTCGATGTCGGATTGTGCCAGGAAGTTTTCAAAGCGACCGCGGTCCAACTGGTAGCTGGGCGCCTTGAAAAAAGAACTGCCACCCACTTCGGTGCCTTCGGCCAGTGACTGGTCAGGATCCCGAAAGAAGAATCGCAAGCCGAACTTGGGCAATTGATCTTCGGTCAGATGTTTCTTGAGCCCCAGTTGTTCGCTGAAATAATGTGCGCCGATTTCCACAGACGATTCGCCAACTTTGTGCGCCGATTCGGAAACCGGGAATCTGCGCTTTTCCACAATTGCGATTTTCAATTCAGGATGCTTTGTCAGCAGTTGCCGAGCCAGTGTCAAACCGGCCAGCCCGCCACCCAGAATCGTAACGTCAAATTGTTGTGAAGAACTCATGAGCGCACTTTTTCCTTTTTTGACGTCCCGTCTTCTTCAAGTTGGTCCATGAATTGGGAAATTTCAGTAATCCAGTACCGCTTCTTTTGAAACGGATAGTTGGGCAGGCTGACGGGGGGTTGTTTTACCCTTTCAAACACCGCAACAAAATCGGGATTGCAACCGGATTCGTAAAGTTTACCCAGCGTCGACAGAATGCTGGCTTCAACCGACAGCAACCGCTGATCAACCGAATGAAGAATTCGCTGCGAAGTCCGATCGGAAACAGCCGCTAACGCTTGATCGGTGTCGACCTGGCCCAGATTCAACAGGATCGAATGGCCGAGCGAATCCAGTGACTCGGATGACGATTCAAGCTTGTAAGGTGCTTGCGCGTGCTCGCGCCAATAACTGCCGGACAAGGATTGGCCCACGGAAACGATCTGACCACTGATGCTGCAAACCAGCGGCAAATTGGGCGGATAAAAATTCATCATGTCGGCAAGTTGCTCGAACTGCTCCCAGGAATCATCGTTGGTTGCCGGATCGTTGGCTGCCGGATCGTTGAGCCTTCGTTCGCGTTCATAAACAAGCACCAGCGCATCTTTGAAGCACAGACAACCGGCGACGGCCGCAGCCGAATACTGTCCGATTCCGAATCCGAACGCTGAATCAGCCTCGATCCCCCAGTGACTCCAAAGCTGAACCAAACTGGCTTGCAACAAGTAAGCCAATGTTTGGGGCCTGGGCGTTGTCTGTGATTGATCATTGATCAAGTCAAAAATTGACTGCAGCGTATCCTCTGTAGATTCCAAATGCTGACGGAATCGCTGGTCGGCCTGCGCTAGAAACTCGGCAACGATTGGCTGCGAGTCAAGCAGGTCTCGCAATTCACTGCGGCAGTCAGAACTGTCATCGGGGAACAGCCAGGTGAGCGTCGGAGTTTGCTGGCGGTCGCCCGAGCCATGTTGGTCTTGAAGAAGCTTGATCGCTTGATCACGAGATTCGAAACTCAAGGCTACTCGCTGATCGAAGTGTCGGCGACCGCTGGCAGCCGTG